>DATAPM010000308.1:0-10914 GCA_036265225.1 Vulcanimicrobiaceae bacterium | reverse complement strand
CGAGCTTTGCCAAGCGTTATGCCGAGATCGGCAGCGACGCCACGCAGGCGCTGGAAAACTACGCTCGCGACGTTCGTTCCGGCTCGTTTCCCTCTTAGTGCCCACCAGTTGGCACTCGCGGCGATTACGATCGCCGCATGTTATATAACGATGAGTGGTCCGATCCCCTGATTATCGCGCTGCGCGCTTTCGAGCGCGTGCTTCTTGCGTGCGACGCCACGTTTCCAGCGCCTCGAGGCGCCGCCGAACCGTGCGCATTTCCTCCACCAGAGCAAGGCCGCCCGCGGCAAGCTGACCGGCTTGCGCCAGCGATGGTGATTCGGCTTCATCCTCGCCCGCATCGGTAGGGGAAGCATCGCGCACGCGAGCGCCTGCCCGTTCGAGCGCCGCGGTGACGAAACCCGCGGCGCGAAGGCGGGCCGCCTCGCCGCCTTTGCGCCCCAACGTGCGCACTTCTACGATTATCGCATTTTTGTTCGCTTCGACCAGGAGCCGCGTTTCGTCACGTTCGAGCCCGTAAAGAATCTCGGCGCTCGTACCCAACGCACGAGCGATGCGCAGCACGACGCCGATCGACGGATTGAGCCGCTGGCCCGCTTCAATCTTGAAGAGCGTTGGATGGTTTACCTCAGCGCGGCGCGCGAGTTCGTTCTGCGACCAGCCCAAAGCTAGGCGCCGCGCGGCGATCCTCTTTCCAAGCGTCACGCACCAGGACTGTAGCAACCACCGACCGAGGCCCTTGAACCTATTGGGATTGACGAATGGTCATGCCGTGCTTTTGGCCGAAAAATGCGCCGCCGGCACGTTGGGATATTCGCCGACGAAGCAGCCTAAGCACATTTCGCCGCGGGTGCGCCCGACGGACGCCATCAATCCGTCGATGCTGAGGTAGCCCAGCGAATCCGCTCCCGTCTTGGCGCGGATCTCCTCGACGGTATAGTTGGCCGCGATCAGTTCGTCGTACGTCGCCATATCAACGCCGAGGTAACAAGGATGCTTGATCGGCGGTGAGGTGATGCGCAGATGCACCTCGCGCGCGCCGGCTTCGCGCAGCAACGCGACGATGCGCGGCGTGGTGGTACCTCGCACGATCGAATCGTCCACGACGATGACGCGCTGGCCGCTGAGATTCTCGACGACGGGATTGAACTTAAGATGGACCCCGCGATCGCGCATGCGCTGATCGGGACTGATGAACGTTCGGCCGATATAGCGGTTTTTGATCAGCCCTTCGATATACGGCAGGCCGCTCTCGGTGGCGTAACCGATTCCGCCGGCGACCGCTGAGTCGGGAACGGCCATCACGACATCGGCCTCCACCGGATGTTCTTTGGCCAGTTCGCGGCCCATCTCGTAGCGCGCAATGTAGATCGAGCGGTCGCTCAAACGCGAATCCGGCCGCGCAAAGTAAATGTACTCGAACATGCACAGCGCCGGCATGGCTCCCTCGACCTCGACGATTCGAGACTCGACTCCGTCAGCGCTGATGCGGACGATCTCGCCGCGCCCGATCTCGCGCACGTATTGCGCACCGATCGTGCCCAGCGCGCACGACTCCGACGCAACGACATACCCGCCGTCGTCGGCGAGCTTGCCGAGGCAGAGGGGCCGCACGCCCCATGGGTCGCGAAAGGCGTAGAGTTCGTCCTGCGTACAGAGAACGATGGAGTACGCACCCCGCGCAACGGAAAGCACCGATGCGATGCGGTCGAGCATCGAGCCTTTAGACTCGACGATCAGCTTAGCCATTACTTCCGAATCGGAAGTAGCTTGAAGAACCGTCGTCGGCGCGAGCGTCTCGCGCAGCTCGTCGGTGTTGGTGAGGTTGCCGTTATGCGCGAATGCAAAATCACCGAGGTCCGAGCGCTCCAGCAACGGTTGCGCGTTAACGACGATCGAGGAGCCCGTCGTCGAGTAGCGCGTGTGCCCGATTGCGACGTGACCGCTCAGCTTTGCGAGTATGTCTTCGTCGAAGATGGCGCCGAGCAAGCCCATCTCCTTATGCGAGCGGATCGTCCCCCCATCGGCTGCGGCGATTCCGGCGGACTCTTGACCGCGATGCTGCAAGGCGTACAGCGCAAAAAACGCTAAGCGGGCTGCGTCGCGTCCCGGCGCGAAGACCCCCGTTATCCCGCACATCTTAGGTCATTATAGCAGAGCGCCTTAGTTCGACGACCGCCTCCCCCCGAAGATCTGCAGCAAGGCGAGAAAAATGTTGATCGCATCGAGATAAATGCTCGTCGCCATCAAGACGGGCGTCAGGCCGTCGCCGCCGGCGCGCAGCCGAGCGAAATCGATCAGCACCAAACCGGAGAAGATAACGAGCGTCAGCCAGGCATACACTTCAGGGTGAATAAATCGCACGAAGATCGAGATGATGCCGATGACGATCAGCCCCAGAAGCGCGATCATAAAAATGCCCTGGAAGCGGCGTAGGTCGAGCCCGGTCGCGTAGACGATCGCCGCGAGCGCGAACATACCTAGACCAGTCGTCAGCGCCGCATCGACCACGACGCCCGGGCCCATCGCCCGAACGTACTGACCGATAACCGGCGCGATCCCGACGCCTTCCAAGAAGGTGAACGCGTAAAAGAGCAGGAGCGAGAGCCCTTCGTTGCGCCGCGTCGCGTTGATCGAAATGAGCAGAATAAATCCACCGATCATCGCGATCAGGCCGAGACCAGGAGCAATACCTTGGCAAAGCCACGCCGCCAGCGCGGTAATGCAAAGGCCCAGCGCAGTGATTCCCAGGACCTGGGCGAGCAGCGACTGCGTCGGAATCGAAGGGGCCAACGGTCCGCCGTACGGCGTCTGCGGTTGGAAGCGGTAAGCCATGACGTCTATTACTAACCTTTCGGGGGACTGGAAGTTACATCGGGGATTCCAGCAGGCTTAGGCTCGCTCTTTCCCCCCTGCGTTCCATAGCACGCTCGGCGGCGCCGGCCTTTAGCGAACGGCTGCGATGTCGGTGCGGTAGGTGAGTGCCTCGGTGCCAAGGCGCTTCGCCAGCTTGACGGCGCCCGCGTAGGCGCGCTCGCGCGCCTGTGCGAGCTCGTCGCCGATGCCGACGACGGTCAGGACCCGGCCGCCCCCGCTGCTCACGCGACCGCCCGTAAGCGAGGACGCTCCCCAGAAGACCTGGGCGTCGCAGTCGAGCGTTACGTCGGGATTCAGGTTTTCAAGCGGCGTATTGCTGCGCGGATATTCGGCCGTCGCCAGAACGACGCCGGCGGTGTGCCGCTCGGAGATCGAGGCGGCCGAGAGGTCCATGGCGCCCCGCGCGGTCGAGGCTAAGAGTTGCGCGAAGTCGCCGGCGACGCGCGGGAGCAGCACCTGCGTTTCCGGATCGCCGAAACGGACGTTAAACTCAATCACGCGCGGGCCGTCCTCGCACCACATGAGCCCACAGTAAAGAACGCCGATGTAGGCATCATCTTCGGCGATCAGGCCGGCGAGCACGGGCGCCAGAACCCGTTCGCGCACCCGGTCAAAGAGATCGGACGGGAAATCGGCGGGCGGCGAATAGGCGCCCATCCCACCCGTGTTCGGTCCGGTATCACCGTCGCCGGCACGCTTGTAATCGCACGCCGCGCCGAACGGGACCATGGCGCGACCGTCGCAGAGCGCAAAAACGCTGACCTCTCGGCCTTCGAGCCGTTCCTCGAGCAACACGTCGGCGCCGCCGCCGGGAACGCGGTTGTGTCCGTACCAATCGGCTAGTACCGCCTGCGCTGCGGCGACGCCGGGCGTCACGACGACGCCCTTTCCGCCGGCCAGGCCATCGGCCTTAACCACTACACCGCCGTGCCATCCGGCGAGCGCCTTTTTTGCCCCCTCCAGCGAGTGGACGACCGCGGCGCGCGCCGTCGGAATGCCGTGGCGCTCCATAAATCTTTTCGCGAAGATCTTGCTCGATTCGAGTCGCCCGCCGGCGCGGTTCGGACCGAAAACCGCGACGCCGGCCTCGCGCAGGCGATCGCCGACACCGGCGGCGATTGCCGTCTCGGGACCCAGAACCGCGAGGTCGATCTTATGATCGTGGCAGTGCTGCACGAGCCCGCGGCCGTCCGTTGCCGCAACGTCCCAGTTTTCACCGCGCGATGCCGTGCCGGCATTACCGGGTGCGGCAAAGACGGCCTCACACGACGGCGATGCTGCGATGCGCCAGGAGAGCGCGTCTTCGCGCGCCCCGTTACCGACGACGAGTACGCGCACGCGCTACTCCCACTCGACGGTGGCCGGCGGTTTGGTCGTGACGTCGTAGGCGACTCGATTCACGCCGGCGACCTCGTTGACGATGCGCGAGGAAATGCGCTCGAGCAGCGCGTGCGGCAGGCGCGCCCAATCGGCCGTCATACCGTCCTCGCTAGTGATGGCGCGAATCGCCACCAGATTGGCGTAGGTGCGTCCGTCACCCATAACGCCGACGCTCTTGACCGGCGTGAGGACGGCGAAGTATTGCCACGGATGCGGCTCGAGCGTCGCGCCGTCAATCTCTTCGCGCACGATCGCGTCGGCCGCGCGGACGACCGTTAGGCGTTCCTCGGTAACGTCGCCGATAATGCGCACCGCTAGGCCGGGACCGGGAAAAGGCTGCCGCGCGACGATCGGCCCGGGCAACCCGAGCGCGCGGCCGAGCTCGCGAACCTCGTCTTTAAAAAGGGCGCGCAGCGGCTCGATCAGCGCGAGTCCCATCGTTTCGGGGAGGCCGCCGACGTTATGATGCGATTTGATTTTATGGCCCGCTTTGCTCTGCGGCGTCTTTGACTCGATGACGTCGGGATAGAGCGTACCCTGTACCAAATATTTAACGCCGGGGATCTTTGCCGCTTCGTTTTCGAAGACGGCGATAAACTCGTGCCCAATGATAATACGCTTGCGCTCGGGATCTTCGACGCCGCGGAGCTTTCGTAAGAACCGCTCGCGTGCGTCGACTGCCACGACGTCGAGATGCAGCACGTCGCGAAATGCTCCAACGACCTGCTCGGCTTCGCCTTCCCGCAAGAGCCCGTGATCGACGAAGATGCAGGTGAGCTGTTCCCCAATCGCGCGCGCCACCAGCGTCGCCGCGACCGCCGAATCGACCCCGCCGGAGAGCGCACAAATGACGCGATCCTCGCCGACTCGGGCGCGGATTTCCTCGACCGCACGCTCTAAAAACGATTCGATCTTCCAATCGCGCTGCAGTCCCGCGATCTCTCCTAAAAAATTGTCGAGCACGGTGCGGCCGTACTCGGTGTGCACGACCTCGGGGTGGAACTGAACGCCATAGATCTTCTTCTCCAGCGAACCCATTGCGGCAACGTTGCAGCGCGCCGTGGAGGCCAGCGGGTGGTAGCCTTCGGGGAGAGACACGACCGAGTCACCGTGGGACATCCAAACGCGCGACTCATCCGGGACACCGCGCAAAAGCGGCGTTCCGGGATCGGTAATGGCAAGCGTGGCCGGCCCATATTCGGCGCGATCGAGCGGGACGAGCTCCGCGCCAAGATCGCGCGCCAGTAGCTGCATGCCGTAACAGATGCCGAGGATCGGAACGCCCGAGTCAACGATTGCTTCGTCCATTTCGGGCGCACCGTCGGCCAAGGCGCTCTCCGGACCACCCGAAAGAATCAGGGCGGCCGGACGCCGCAGCGAGAGCGCGTTCCACGACACGTCGTGCGGCACGATCTCGCAATACACCCCGAGCTCGCGCGTGCGCCGCGCGATCAACTGGCTGTATTGAGCCCCGAAGTCGAGGATGAAGACCGTCTCCGGCATGACGCTTTGCGTCGCTTACTCCGCGGCTGCGGCCGCCGCCGCTTTTAACGCGGCGTCGTAATCCGGTTCGCTTGCCACGTCCGGAACGAGTTGCACGTAACGGATCGTGCGGTCCTTTCCAATGACGACGATGGCGCGAGCGTGGAAACCGAGCTCCTTAATTATGAATCCATAGTTCAGTCCGAAGCTGTGGTCGCGATAATCGGAGAGCATTTGCAGCTTGATCTCGCCTTCTTGCGCGCCGCACCAGCGCGCCTGCGCGAACGGCAAGTCCATGCTGACGACGCCGACGGCTACGCCGGCAGGGAGCTCGCCGAGACGGGCGTTGAACTTCTGCGACTCGAGCGAGCAGACGCTGGTATCGAGCGACGGAACGACGATCAGCATTGCGGCCCGCTTACCCTCGTCCAGGAGAATGTCCAAGGTAACGGCGGAGAGATCGCCCGCGCTCAAGATAAACTGCGGCGCCGGATCGCCGGCATGCAGTTCGGGGCCTATCAGCGTCATGGGATTCCCCTTGAACAGTACGGCTCCCGCACGTTCTTGGACGTTATCGACCGGCATGTGGACCTCCTAAAAGGACGATTGTAAGGTTGGCTATGTCAACACATCTTGGAGTCGATCGGTGTCGCGCGCCATGACGATTTCCATAGCGATGCGCTCGCCGACCGAGACATCGCGTCCCCAGCGGTAGGCCGAGTACGGCGTGTAGCGCGTCCCGGGCGAGCCTGGAATTCGCAGGGACACGTCGTAGCAGACGAGCTCTTTGGGCGGCCCCGCGGCGATGACGCACTGCAGAGCAAAGGGACCGATTACGCCCGGCGGGCTCAGCTCCCGGGCGGCGGCAACGAACCGCTCGCCCATGGCAAAGGCCGGCTCGAGCATAGACTCCAGAATTGTGGCGGCAACGTGACCGGCCTCTTCCAAACGCATGGGCACGCCGCGTAACGCATCGAGCGATGAAGGCGGGATATTTCTGAACCCTTCGAGATTCGTTTGGCGACGCGTATCGGTACCGCTGAGCTCGAGCTCACCCAAGAGCGGTGAATAAAAGAAGTTCAAATTGACCGATGGGCCAAGTGCGTACTCCTCGATCCGCGCCTCGGCCAAACCTTCGGCCGTCAGCACGCCGTCGTCGATCAATCGCGCCGCCGTAGCGTCGTACTCCGCCGGCGAGGATGCGAGAAAAAAGGCGCGTTCGAACGAGACCCTCGCGTGCGGTGCCTTGACCATGACCAGCCGATCGATATCCTGGGCGGAGGCAAAGGCCTTGGGGTGGCGGATGCCGGCGCGCTCCATCAAGGCGTACTGGTCGGCGCCTTCGGCCGCGGCGTCCGCGGCGCGCTCCTCGGCGCGCAGGAGATAACGGTTGCCGAAGAACGGCACCAGCATGCGGCGCTCGATCTCGTCGTAATCGTATTTCTGATGAAGGTAGACTTCAAAAGAGCGATTCGGGACGAAGATTACGTTGCGCGCCAGCAGCTGCTGCTGCGCGTCGTCTTCGAGAATTTCAGGGAACGAGCCGAGCTCGAGGACCTCGTCGACGCATCCCCGCGCCGGTGCATCGGCGCGGGCCGCAAAATACCAGGTGTACGTAAGTTCGCGCCCCTTGGCGGTAACGACCAGACTGCGTAAGCCTGCGGCACGGGCGCCGTACGCAACCTCGAGCGCCGAGTGGCTTCCCACCGAAGCCAAGGTCAGCCGCCGGCGATCGTAATCGCGCAGCGCCCGAGCGACGTAGCCGGCGCTCACGTCCCGAGAAGCTTGCGAGCTTGCGGACTGTCCATGTACTCGACCGTCAAAATCGCTTTAAGCTGCGCGGCCGCGCGGCGCGATTGGGAGTCGGTCATGCGCTGCAGCGTATTGTAGCACCAGTAGAGCAGCATCGGCAGATCCCGGTCGCGCGGGTAGACCTCCTGCATCGCCACGATCGCCTTGGCAAGCTGAAAAGCGGCGTCGCTCTCCTCGTTGCCGTAGTTGTAGTCGAGCATGAAGTTAACGTGTTTGAGGCGATTCTCGATCTCCAAGATCGACATGTTCATCGGGCCGAAGTATTCGTCGGCCGGCGCCAGCGTCGAAAGATAGGCGTCGTGCGGAATCGCCGTTACGGTCGTGATTACGCGAATCGGATCGACGGCCTTCAGCCGCGCGAGCACCGTCCTGGCGTTGGCGAGATCGGCGTCGGTGTAGCCGTTGTTGCCCGGCGAGGCGGCCTGCGCAGCGGAGATCAGCTCGTTGCCCCACGTCGTCGGAAGATGCGCGATCGGAAAGTTCGGTCCGGCGGCGCGGCGCAGCGCTAAACTTCGCCAGGCCGCATCGTGCGTCAGCAGCCAGCCGCGCCAGTTCGCCTCCACCTGCACGAGCTGCGCGTCCACGTCGCCGGGATAGGATCGCAGGTTTGCCGTTGCGTCCTCGTCGGCATAGTGCGCCAGCTTTTCCGGATCTTCTTCGGAGTTGACGCGTAGAAGCAGCGCCTGCGCCTGTTCGATCGTCTTGACTTCGTCGGCGTGCTTGCTGGCCCAATCGGCGGCCTCGCGCACCCACCAGACGGCACCGTCGTGATTGGTCAGCGGGTTATAGCGCAAGCCGCTGCCGATCTGTACGGTCAGCGTCGCCAGCACGGCGTAGTTGGGATCGGTCGGATACTGCAGCGAGTACGCCCGGCCGGCGTTGAAAATCGTCGCCAGGTAAGTTGCCTGTCCGCGAAAGTTCCAGCCCGAGGCGGCGTCTTTGGCGTAGGCATCCTTCATCTGCTGGTAGAGCACGGCCGGATCGGCAACGAACGTGGCACGCGCGCAGAGGGGCAGGCCTACCAGCAACGCGCCGGCAAGCGCGGCCGCGCGTCTAGAGAACGCTCGAGTCATCCAGCACCAGGCGAAGATTGTTCGTGAGCAGCGCGTTCTTGATTTCGCGTGCGATGCGGCGGCCCGTCGACATCGGCTCGGAGTAGTTAAGATACGAGTAGGGCGAGCCGTCGATGAAGAGATTGGTTCCGGCAACGATGCGAGCCGAGATCTCCATCACATAAAAGTGAATGTCGGGCGTTATGATGGTCTCGATGCAGAACGCCCCAAAGAGGCCCTTGGGGCCGCAAATCTCCTTGCTGACGCGGACCACGTCGTCGCCCATGCGCAGCGCTTCGGCGAGCATCGATTCCCGAAGAGAAACCGGCTGGTTCCCAACGACGACGTAAGAAGGATCGACGTCCATACCCTCTTGTGCCGCCGCGGGAATCCGCCCCAGCGAGTCAACGTTGGTCTCGTAGCGGCGATCCATCGACATGATTTCGAGCTTGTCGGCCAGCGGCGAATAGAAGTAGTGAATGTAGAGCGGGACGCCGATAATATACTCTTGGATCATGTAGGCTTCTTTGAGATGCGCCGCACGAGCCTCGAAGTCGTGCGCGTCGCGGATAAACATATAGCCCTTGCCGCCCGCCGCCCCGTAGAGCTTGACGATGACCGGCCGGTCGATCTCGGCCCCGCTGCGAAACTGACGCGGCAGCTTGAGGCCGGCTCGCGAAAGCCACTCGCGCTGCAGCTCGCGGCTGGCCTCCCAATCGAGCACCGCTTTATTCCCGAAGTAGGGAATCGTCATTTTCTTGTGCTCTTCGAGCGAGAGATAGGCGACGAACGATCCGTGCGGGACGATAATGACTTTGCGTTTGAAGAGCTCGTCCATCAGCGTCATAAACTCGGAGTAACTGTCGAGGGCCATTACCTCGTCGACGAAGTTAAAAGAACGGTAGAGCCGCTCGGTGTCCCGATTGGAGATTGCGAGCGTGCGGAACCCCTCGTCGTGGGCTCCTTTGAGAATCTGCAGCGCCGAATGCGAGCCCAGCGTGGCGATCGTGTAGGGGCGATTCATGTAGAGACCCTCTGTACGCGCTCGCTCACGCGCCGTTCCTCTCGCTTGCGCCGCTTATATCGCTAATCGTGACGGCTTTCTCGATTGCGGGATTGCATAAAAGGCGCTCGACCGCCGATTGGAGCACGCCGTCCTCAACGGGAAGCCCTTTCGCGTCGAAGAGGCGCCATGCCGTCGCACGCCCCCCCTCGAGGGGTAAGATCCAGACTTCGCCGGGACGCGGCGCGTTCGAATCCAGGACGCGCAGGCGATGTTTGTTAGGATTAAAAAGCGTCTCGTCGTTCATCACGCGAATCGCCAGCGCTTCCGGATCCTCGTCGGGAAAGAAGAGTATCTCACTGCGCGCTACGCGGTCGGTCTCGACGCCGAGGCGGCGCAACGCCACCAGCGCGGTGTAGGCCGCGTTGTCGGGAATTTTCAGGCTAATCGAAACGGCCATCACGACGCGACCGCTTCGACGAAGCTGCTGAAGAGCGCGGCGCCCCCGGAGGGCGAGAGCACGTTGCCTCCCTCCTGCCGGTCGAGGTGATTGAAGTTCCAACCGTCGCGTTCGGGATGAGGCATGATCGCCAGCACGTTGCCTGCCCGGTTGAGCAAGCCTGCGCAACCCAATGCCGAGCCGTTAGGATTCGCCGCATCGTCCACGCGCCCGTCGGCATGCGCGTAGACAAAGGCGAGATGGCCGCCGGCGACGATCTCGTCGAGATGCTCGGGCGTCGCGGCGAGACGCCCTTCAGCGTGGGCCGCCCACGCCGGAAAGATCGCGTTGCCCGGCAACGCTGCCGTGATGGCGCTGCGCGACGGTGCGACGGCAAGCTTGCAGTAAACGTGCCGGCAGACGAAGTGCGGCTCAGGCGCATTTTTGGTGAAGGCCGCCGTCGGTTTGCGCGGCGCACCTACTCCCGGGACTAGCCCGGCTTCCAGCAAGATCTGCGCCCCGTTGCAGATTCCCAAGACCAAAGAACCCCCCAACGCCGCTTCCAACACGTAATCCATCATCCGGTCGTGTGCCGCAATAGCGCCGGCACGAATGCGGTCTTCGTATGCGAAGCCGCCGGAGAGCACGAACGCGTCAAACTCTTTTAAGCGCTCGGCTTGCGACCAATGCACCAGCTCGGCGTCGCCGCCGCAGTCGCGCAGCAACCCCACGGTCTCGTCCTCAGAGTTGGTTCCGGGAAAGACGGGCACGGCGATGCGGCCGCTCACGGGAAGAGCTCCGCAAGCGGCTGCGACCAAGTCTCGTAAAGGTTGGCAATAGCGAAGCGGACGCCGTTGATGACTAACTCG
>DATAPM010000307.1:0-3926 GCA_036265225.1 Vulcanimicrobiaceae bacterium | reverse complement strand
GGCCGGCGGGCACGCGAGGACGCCGCCGCCGATTTCGCCATTGAGCTAGTGCGAGGTTCGTCGTGAGCCTGCTTGTGGCGGGAATCGACGGAGGTCAGAGCTCGACCGTTGCCTTCATCGCCGACGAAACAGGCCGCATCGTGGCCCGCGGCGCCGCCGGACCATCCGACGAAATCGGGGCCGGCCCGGAATCGACGCGCTTGCGCGACGCCTTGCACGGCGCCCTCGGCGATGCAATCGTCCGCGCCGGCATCGAGGCGGATACGAGTTTTGCCGCGATCGTCGCCGGCATCAGCGGCTACAACGGGACGCAGCGCGGCCTCCCGCCGCAGCTTCCCTCGGAGCGGGTGAAACTGATGCACGATGCGCCGATCGCCCACACCGGCGCGCTGGCCGGCCGGCCGGGCGTCGTGATCGTCGCCGGAACCGGCTCAGTGATTTACGCCCGCGACGACTCGGGGCGTGAGTGCACGCTCGGCGGCTGGGGATTTCTCTTTGGCGACGAGGGCAGCGCCTTTCGCATTGCCGCCGACGCGGTGGCGGCGTTGATGCGCGCTCAAGACGAAGGCGATGCATCGCTTGTCGAGGAGACGGCGGCGGCGCTGGCTTTCTTCGACAAAGAATCGCTGCGCGCAATCGGTCGCGGCTTTTACGCCGGCGATCCTTCGCGCGACCGAGTTGCCGCGTACGCTCCCACGGCCATGCGCTCCCCTCAGTTGCGAGAACGCGCTTATGCGGGCGCGGACCGGCTCGCGGTGCTGGCCTGCGCCGCCGTGAAGCGCGGATTCGCACCGGAGATCGCACTGGCCGGCGGTGTCTTCGACGATAACGGCTTTCGCGACCGCGTGCGCGATGCCGTTCTCGAGCGCATCCCGAGCGCGCGCGTCGCTGCCGCGCGATACTCGCCGGCTGCCGGCGCGCTGCTCCTGGCCTATCGCGAGCTTGGCCTCGACATCGGAGCGCTGCAGGAATGAGAACGCTGGACGCGCTGCACGGGGGCTTGATCGTCTCCGTTCAGGCTTGGCGAGGATCGGCGATCGACGACCCCGCGTTTATCGCAGCGATGGCACAGTCCGCGCAAGAGGGCGGCGCAGTTGGAGTACGCATTGAGGGCGTCGCCGACTTGCGCGCCGTGCGGGCCCGCGTGAGCCTTCCGATCGTGGGTCTCATCAAGCGCGAGTACTCCGGCTTCGAGCCGTACATTACGCCGGGACTGGCCGAAATTCGCGAGGTTATCGAGACTGGCGCCGAAATCGTGGCGTTCGATGCGACCGGGCGGCCGCGCCCCGACGGCAGCACCGTTGCAGCGGCGATCGAGGTGATTCACGACGCCGGCCGCCTCGCCTTCGCCGATTGCGCGACGGCCGCCGACGCTGCTTTGGCCGCGGCCGCGGGCGCTGATGCGGTCGCGACGACGCTCTGCGGCTACACGCCGGGCACCAGAGGGCACGCCCTCCCGGCGCTCGACGTCGTCGCCGAAATTGCGTGCCTGCCCGCCTTCTGCATCTGCGAGGGCGGCATTCGCCTCCCGCCCCAAGTTCGTGCCGCACTCGAGGCCGGGGCCGACGCCGTCGTGGTCGGCACGGCGATTACCAACGTCGATTGGCTGGTGCGCGAGTTTGCAGGGTACGCCGACGGAGGCTCTTAACAGCCCGTTTAGTCGGTGCGAGTGCCCGTACTCGGAGCGTATAGTAACGGTGGGGAGAGAGCATTTCATTGGTTGAGAACAGAGCGCAGCCCGTCCGCCCCGACCTCGGATTCTGGCTGGCAACGGCGGTCTTGTTCCTCTTGGCGGTTGCTTCAATCGTCTTCTGGTACGTTTTCCCGATCGACCGCTACTTGCCCGAAGCCATCGTTACCGCGAGGCAGGTCGATACGCTCTTCCGTTTCATGGCGGCGACCGGCAGCGCGCTTTGGATTTTCGTCGCGGGTTATCTGCTCTATTTCGCCATCGCTTTCCGCGCCAAAGCGACCGATCCGCCGGATGCCATCGGCGTTCAGATCCACGATAACCGCAAGCTCGAGTTCTGGTGGACGGTCATCCCCACGCTCTTCGTCGTGCTGCTTTCGATCGTCAGCGTGCGGATTTGGTACGAAATCATGCTCGAACCGGAAAACGGCTTGGTAGTCGAGGCGATCGGGCACCAGTTCTATTTCTCGTTCCGGTATCCGCAGATCAATGGCGAGGTGACCAACGAGATGCACCTGCCCCTCGGCGTTCCGGTCACGCTCAATCTTACTGCCGCCGACGTCATCCACGGCTTCTGGGTGCCGGCGATGCGACTCAAGAACGATACCGTGCCGGGTTTGGTCACGTCGATTCGCTTCACGCCGCGCTTGCCGGGCCGCTATCCGATCATCTGCACGCAGTTCTGTGGCGTGCTCCATAGCGACATGAACAAGCAGACCCTCGTCATCGAAGACAAGACGGCTTTCGATAAGTGGTTCAAAATGGAGCAGCAGAAGAACGCTCGCGCAAGCAACGCACTGCCGGCGACGGGCGGCGGCGCGATCGCGCTGCAAGGCGGCAGCGCGACTGCCGGCAAGGCTCTCTTTGCGCAGAAGTGTACGGCCTGCCACAAGGTCGCGCCGTACGACCAGACGCTCGTCGGGCCGGGCCTGGCAAACGTGCTCCATGATTCGGCTCACCCCAACTTGGTCAACGGCCAGGCGGCCACGCCGCAGAACGTCGCGGCCATCTTGCAAGCCGGCTATACCGGCAGCATGGGAACGATGCCTAATGCGAGTGCGAACGGACTCTCACAACAAGACATCTCCGACCTCGTGGCGTTTCTTAACTCTACAAAATGATGGAATATAACGAAGCATGGCAGTAGCAGCGGTACACGCGGGCGGCATCGCCGACCACATTCATCCGGAGCCGCAGGGTTTCGTCAAGCGATACGTCTTTTCGCTCGACCATAAGATCATCGGCATCCAGTATCTGATTACCGGATTCGTGTTCTTCATGCTCTCGGGGCTCCTGGCCGAGGCGATTCGAACGCAGCTGCTCAATCCCAACGGCGGTTTCGTCGCTCCCGGAACGTATAACGAAGTCTACAGCGTGCACGGCAGCGCCATGGTTTGGCTGGTAGTGATTCCGTTGCTGACCGGCGGATTCGGCAATCTCGTCTTCCCGGTGCAGATCGGCGCGCGCGACGTCGCTTTCCCATGGCTCAACATGTTGAGCTTCTGGATCTTCCCAGTCGCCGGCTTGATGCTGTTTGCGTCGTTCCTCATGGGCGCTCCGACAGCCGGCTGGATGGAGTACCCGCCGGTTTCGCTGCAGGGAGCGGCGGGCACGTCGATGTGGGCGGCGGCGATCTTCTTAGTCGGCGTCAGCTCGACGATGACCGGCATAAACTTCGTCGTTACCATTCTGAAGATGCGCGCGCCGGGCATGACCTTCACGCGCATGCCGCTCTTCGTCTGGGGACAGTTCGCCACCGCGCCGCTGCTGATGATTGCGACGACGGCGCTGGCGGCTGCACTCGCCGCGCTCTTCATCGAGCGACAGTTCGGCGTGCCGTTCTTCGACCCAACCAAAGGCGGCAGCCCGGTCATGTGGCAGCACATGTTTTGGTTCTACTCGCATCCCGCCGTCTACATCATGATTCTGCCGGCCTTCGGCATCATCTCTGAAGTGCTGCCTACCTTCGCACGTAAGCCGGTCTTCGGCTACAAGCTTATCGCCTTCTCGTCGATGGCGATTGCGCTAGCGGGCTTCATGGTTTGGGCGCATCACATGTTCACGTCGGGGCTAGCGCCGTTTTTGCAACTGCCGTTCATGATTATCACGTTCGTGATCGGCGTCCCGACAGGCATAAAAATCTTCTCGTGGACGGCGACGCTGTGGGGCGGCAAGATCCACTACTCGACGGCGATGCTCTTTGCCATCGGCTTCGTCGGCCTCTTCACGATCGGTG
>DATAPM010000306.1:0-2071 GCA_036265225.1 Vulcanimicrobiaceae bacterium | reverse complement strand
ATTCTCGCCCTCCTTTATATGGCGCTCCGCCCCGAGTCACGCCCGACGCTCTCGCGCGCCGTGCTGATAGCCGCCGGAGGCGCGCCGAGCATTAGTTCCAAGCGCGCGACCCTGCCTTACGCACTGGCCTTTGTTTTCGGGGCTACCGCCCTGGCCCTGGCGCAGAGCCTGCTTCCATTTTTGAGGATTAACGCGTGAATACTCGACGCACGACGCTCTTAATCGCCATCATCCTTGCCGTAGGCACCGGATGGCTAACGTTGACCTATCTCTCGGCGCTCAAACCAGCGAACAACGCGCAACGCGCGGTGCTCGTTGCAACGCAAGAGATTCCCGCACGTGCCCGCATCACGGCCGAGATGGTCAGCAAACAGATGCGCCCGGCGCAGGGGGTGGAACCCGATGCCATCGCCGATCCAAGCCAGGCCGTCGGCGCACTTGCGCTCATCACCATTCCGAACGGCGGGCAGATTACGTCGTCAAAGGTCGGGACGAATGTCGCCGCGGCGTTGCCGGTTCGTCTTGAGCCAGGCATGCGCGCGGTCAGCATTCCGGTAGATCGCGTCAAAGACGTGGCCGGG
Organism: Vulcanimicrobiaceae bacterium; assembly: GCA_036265225.1. Classification (GTDB taxonomy): domain Bacteria; phylum Vulcanimicrobiota; class Vulcanimicrobiia; order Vulcanimicrobiales; family Vulcanimicrobiaceae; genus Cybelea. The sequence goes on along the minus strand of DATAPM010000306.1, from coordinate 1,490 downwards.
TTGATACAACCAGGCGATCGCGTCGACGTCATCGCCATTCCCCCCTCGAAAAACTCCGGACCGCCGCCGAAAGCCGTAACCATTTTCCGCGCCATTCGCGTTTTGGCCGTCGGCAATGCGATGGAGAATCCGTCGGCGACGCCGTCGCCGCAAGAAGAGCAGGCAGCGACGGTAACTCTCGAAGTCACTCCTCGCCAAGCCGATCTTTTAGCGTGGGCCGATTCCAATGCCACGCTGCGGCTCGCGCTGCGTTCGCCGCGCGAGGCAACGCGCACCGAAGTTGCCGAAACGTTGCAGATCAGCGGCAACAGCGCGCAGCAAGCCGCGCCGGTCGCCCCCGCACCGGCCGCACCGGCGGCCGCTGCGCCGGCCCCGCCGGCTAAACCAACGATGCAACGCTTGGTTACCCCCGTAGAACTCATCGTCGGCGATCAGATCGTCGATCCCGGAACCGCAGCGGCGCACCAATGAGCCAATCGCGCGTCGCGCTGTTCGTCGGTGCCAAGGGTGGCGTCGGAACGACCACGCTCTGCGCCGAACTGGCGCGAGCGATCGCGCAGGACGGCAACCCTGCCGTCGTCGACGGCGATCTTACGGGGCGCCGCAGCGTCGGACTAATCTTCGAGGCGATCAGCACCCTTTCGGCAGCGCGTGGGACTTCGCCGATCTCGCGTGCCCGCGTTGGCGGCGTCACATTGGTCGAGCTTGCCGATCGTTACGACGCCGGCTTTGGCCTCGATGCGGATACAGTGGAAGAGGTCGCGGCGGTGATGACCGGATTCGACTTGACGCTGGTAGATGCGCCGCAGCCATTTGCGGCCGCAGTTCGCCCCTTCGTCCAGCGAGCTACCCGCGTCGTCCTGGTGGTAGAGCCGACCCTTCTCGGCGTCGCCGGCGCGCGCGCGATGTATGGAGAGCTTCAGCGTTTCGGCATTCCTCAAGCACGCATCGTTCTTGTCAGTAACTCGCGGATCGAAAACACCATGTCGATTCGCGATATGGAGCGCACGGTCGGAGGCAAGGTCATTGCCGAGGTCCCGCCGAGCTCGCAGCGGCATTACGCCAAAACCATTGCCACACTGGCGCGCCAGCTGGAATCTGTTCCGGTCGAAGTCTCGCTCGAGGGGCTGCAGCCTTCTTCTACCTCACCGGTTGGCGATTCGCAGATACCTTTACGCCGCACGGTGGTGCCGCGCACGAACGGCCACTCCAAAGGGCCCCACGTGGACCCGCGGCGCGATGCGATCAAGCAACAGGTGCATCAGGCACTGCTCCGCCAGCTCGATCTCGTTTCCGCAAGCCAGGCACACACCGACGCGGCGAAGCTCGCGGAACTCCGTTTGAAAGTCGAAGGCATTACCGCCGCCCTCGCCGGGGACGGAAAGTTCGAGGGTTCGGCTGAGGAGCTCGCCGAGCTGCGCCGAGAGATCGTCGACGAAGCGCTGGGCCTCGGACCGCTCGAGGATCTCATGAAGGATCCGGACGTGACC
>DATAPM010000305.1:0-4901 GCA_036265225.1 Vulcanimicrobiaceae bacterium | reverse complement strand
TCTGAAGCGTGGGTCGTCGATCATCAACATCGCTTCCATTACCGCTTACGAGGGCAGCCCGAAGTTAATCGATTACTCTGCAACCAAGGGGGCTTTGGTTTCCTTTACGCGCGCCCTTTCCAATGCCGTCGTCGAGCGTGGTATCCGCGTTAACGCCGTTGCGCCGGGGCCGATCTGGACGCCGCTGATTGCCGCCACGTTTAAGTCGGAGGACGTTGAGACGTTCGGCGCCGATACGCCGATGAAGCGCCCTGGCCAACCCTACGAAGTCGCCGCCGCCGTAGTCTTCTTAGCATCAGACGACGCTTCGTATATCTCCGGTCAGACCATTCACGTTAACGGCGGCACCGTCGTCAACGGTTAGAGCGGCAATGCCGGCGGCTGGTTGCCGCACACTTTATCACACGGTACTCGCATACTCCAACGAAGCTCGACTAATACCGTTTTTGTTGGGTATCACGCACCTCAAATACTTTTCCTTAGGAGTGAATTTGGAGTCAGTAAAATACTTGTCGCATTGGCGGCTATCATGTTTATCGCCGGCTGCGCGGGGTCGCACGCACAGTTCAGCCCAACAGCGCCGGCGGTTAGCAGTTCCCAGTCTCAGCAGGCCGAAGGTCAGTCTTTGTTCGGTGGCGATCCGGATATATGCCGGCACGTAGGCATCATCCACGTCAGTCCGTGTCACGTACACTTTACCGCCTCTCAGTCGCGGCCCGTGACGATTGCTGTTTCGGTGCAGGGTCACTTCAACGGTACCGTCGTGGAACATAACGACTGCGGTGGCGCTTCCGGTGTCGCCCGAATCTCCCGACGCTCGAACTTTAAGTGGCGCGTTACGCCCGGCATGACGACCGGAAGTTGTTCGGCTCGGTGTACCTTTTTCCACAACGGAAATGAAGAGGGCTGGGCGGAGTTGACCATGATACGCGACAAACGCGCTTTCATCGCCATCAACGTAGTCGGCGGCATCGGTGCGGTTCGTGTTGATTTCGTGGAGCGTCGCGCCCCCTACTAAAGCGCTTTTCCCGCCGTGGCTTCTGCCGGCGCTCGCCCTACTTACGCTGGCCCGATTGAACCGCCTCGCTGGGCTCGTAGGATGTCTGACAGGCAGCTGTGGACTGTCAAGGGACTACTGATCGTGATCGCTATCGGGCCGTTTTCGCGTTCACTATTTTGCGCGTTCCGCGGCCGTAATCTGCCATGGGGGTGACGCCGAGTCATTGCATTTTGGGCGGCCTTTCGCCGGGCGTAGTAGGCGCGCATGCGTATCAGCACGCACCCTCGGCACTTCCCATCGGCCAGCAGGTTCGACGGATCTCGTAAGTTGTGGTCCCGCTTGCACTTCGCTTGACGCTGTCCTCGGGCGGCTCATTGAATGAGATTACCCTGCTATTGCTGCGTTAACCTCAAACATCAGCATCGACGCTTGCCGGCGGCGTGGCCCGAAATTCTTCGGCCCATCGCCGCCGGCGTCGCGCTGCGCTCTGGCACGCAAGGAAAAGAGGAGAAATCCGTGCGAGGCGGTGGAGCGCAAATCAGTTTTGCGCGGAAGAACGGTAGCGATAACCTCTCGACCAGGCAGAGAGCTCCGTAAGTTGGAGACGGACTCTACTTAACATCGATCTTCTTTGGCTGCGCCTCGGGATGGCGCCGCAACGAGAGCTGAAGCATGCCATTTTCGACTTTTGCCTCGATGGAATCGACATCAACGTCCTCGGGAATCGTAAAGGACCGGGAGAAACTGCGGCGTTCGTTCTTGCCGGCCATCGTAAGGACCCCGTCCTTGAAGATCACTTCAACCTGATTTGGCGTGAAGCCGGGTACTGGTACCTCGACTTCGTAACCTGTCTCAGTCCGAGTGACGTCGTACTCAAAACCATTGGTAGCACGCAAATATTGGAACGGGTCAAAACCGCTCATTAGGGTATTCGAAGGCCCAACCTGCGTCTGAAGGTCGCGCCCATTGCGAGCCAGTGAGGTCGACATTTATCCTACTCTCCTTTCATGAATGGCTATGTCGAAAACCAACTCTGTCCTGAATTATAAATTGTTTGGCTCTCTCGTCAAGAGACTGCCAAAGAATTTTTCGTGCTTGGCACGCAGAAAACAAAGGAGCAAGTGGAGCGGGCAATTGACCGCACGTAGAGCAGCCTTCGGGCTCAGTTTGCGGGGTGGCTGTCCCTTCCGGGCGTCTGGTCGCTCCGCGATTCCTCGATCCCGCGGCTCGTTGCGCGGGGCTAAATCCCTAACAGCAACGTACCGCCTCGGACTGATGCGGGCGCTTATGCCCGACGAATGGCAGGCCAAGCGGGCCTCAGCCGGTACGCAATGCGCTTGCAGCCCGTGCGTACATCGCGGAGCGGGAGCGGGATAAAGCTTCGGTCCGCTTCGGCCCCGCGATCGTGCCCAGCGCTTGGGAGTAGCAGCGGGGCCGTAAGCGCCGCTGGGCGCGCGAACACCCGGGCGAACGCGAACGAGGCGTGGTTCAAGCGCACATCACCCCGAAGCTAGATGCCGTGACTAATAAAAGACATCGCCGCGCTGCGGGCTTGTCGCTCGCAGCGTGCTCGCGCATCCGGGCCGGCGTGAGGGTTGCCGCACCCGCGGCACTGGGACGCTCTGCGTGAGGTTGTCCGAGCGGAGCGGGCAGCACATGCTAGCCTGGCGCAATTATACTGCCGGAATCTGGTCCGCCGCGTCAAAACCAGCGCCCATGAAAAAGTGGATGTCCGTTATTCTAGCGGCTTTTGTGATGTCACTCGCACCGTGCGCAGCCGACGCTGTTGCTCCCGCTTCCCCCCAAGAAATTCAACGCTCAATCCATGCGTTCGTGTCGACTGCATCCGGTGCTGTGGTTATCGTCGGCCTTGTGGATCACGGAGTGACGCTCATCTACACGGCCGGAACGCCGCCCGCTGGCGCGCCGCCGCTCGATGCATCGACCGAGTTCCAGATCGGTTCCATAACCAAGACTTTTACGGCGACGCTGTTAGCCGAGATGGTGCAGAGTGGCAAGGTCCATCTCGACGATCCGATCGGCAAGTATCTCCCAGCCGGCGCCCATGCGCCTGCGTACAATGGTCAGCAGATCACGCTGCTCAATCTCGCGGAGCAGAACTCGGGATTGCCCGAGATGCCTACGAACTTCGCCCCGGCGAATCCGAGCGATCCCTATGCTGACTACGGAACCGCAAAGCTTTATAATTTCCTCGACAGCTATGCGCTCACCCGAGAGCCGGGTGCTAAGTTTGAGTACTCGAACCTCGGCGTCGGCTTGCTCGGAACGCTGCTCTCGAACGCCGCGCATGCGGATTACGTATCGCTCGTGAGTTCGGGCGTGCTCATACCGCTTGGGATGAACGAAACGAGCGCGAGCCTCACCCCGCAGACTCGTGCGCGGCTCATGCCTGGGTTCACGCAAAATCTAACGCCGTCTCCCGCCAGGACATTTACCGGACTCGCCGGCGCGGGCGCCATCAACTCATCGATGCACGACATGCTCCTTTACTTAAAGGCAAACATGAGGGCGCCTTCGGGACGCCTGGGCTCGGCGATGGCTTTTGCGCAGAAACCCCGGGGCGACACGACCTTGGCGCCGTTCATGAAGATCGGTCTAAACTGGTTCACCAACGTGAACTCGCATATCACGTGGCATAATGGCCAGACAGGCGGTTATCACTCGTTCCTCGGGTTCGACCAAGCCGGCCGGACGGGAATCGTCGTGCTTGCAAACGTTGCCCAGTTCCGCGTCGACGATCTTGCCCTACATCTGCTCGCGCCTGAAGCGAATCCCACTTCGCCCGTTATTGCCACGCCGCCACCGGCGGTCTTGCCGCACGGCAACTCACCGTACGTTGGCGTCTACCAACTGTCGCCGACGTTTGTTATCACGATCTTCGACGACAACGGCGCTCTTTACGGCCAAGCGACAAAACAGCCGCAGTTCGAGCTTACGCTTCAATCGGGTACGACCTACAAGGTCAGGGGAGTCGATGCAACCATTACTTTCGTGCTTGACAGCGCCGGCCACGTGACCTCGCTGATGCTGCATCAGAACGGTGTCAGTATGCCCGGAACCCTCGTCAAGCCGTAAACGGGCAGGTCGAAGCCGCTAAGCCACTAGCGCGATGTGGCCACGCGGGCGCGGCGGCGGTGGGGGAAGGACCGCGAAATAGGCTTATTCTGCGAGCTATCTCGCTGCCATTTTAAGCTGCAGGTAGCGCGTAACGATTACGTCCCGGCGCGTGGTGGATGAGCTGCGGCCTCGACGAAGTGGCGATCAGCTGATTACGGTCGAAAGAACGGGGTTCGACGGCTCATCGGTACCGGAAGAGAACGCATGCAGCACCTTCTCAACGCCGGCGGTGGTGATTCTATAGACGGTGCGGTCTCCTGAACTTGACTGCCTGCCGAGGCCACGCGGTCAAAGCCGGCCCCGATGCCCAAGGTTCACTTGGCTACGGCGATTCTTTAAACTTAGAAACACGGAACTACGCTGCAGCTTCCTAATCGCTTTCCCGGTCAACCAGAGACGATGAACATGCGCAACGCCGTCAGTGGCGTGATTGGCCCCAGCGCTGGATTCTCGCCGTGCCGGTAGAAGGAGGCGGATCGGGTAAGCGGTCTCTCGCGACTCATCCTTGAACGATTCGCCAACGCGGACGCTGTGGTTAGAGAACGTTTGTACTGAGAGTTACGGGGAGAGTGCGAAGACGGTTCCGCAGCCAAGGTTGCATCGGGAATTGCCGCCACCGTAATAGGTCGTGCCGTATAACGTGCCATTTACGTCAATCAGGGGCGCCGACGGCCCCTGGCCGTCCGAGCCTTCAGCGAAGCTATGTAGTACTTTCTCGGACCCGGTCGTGGTTACGCTGAAAACGGTTCCACAGCCGAGCGAT
>DATAPM010000304.1:0-1946 GCA_036265225.1 Vulcanimicrobiaceae bacterium | reverse complement strand
GTCCGCTAATGAGACCAAAGGCGCGCGCGTACTCCCATCGAGGCCACGGCCGCGAGCCGATACAAAGGCCGGATACATATCAGCGACTTCCGAAGCCTGCGCCGAACTCACTTGCGATCAGCAGCCGGTCCATACAAAAGGGTCATAAGCGGAAGTGACAGCGGCTACTCGATTGCCTTTGGGTCTTCACTCACAAGCAGACCTGCCGACCCGCAAACGATAGGTCCGACAAGGGCCAGGAGCCGACATACAGACTGGGCAACGTGCGATGACCTGTTCAGACGTCCGATCCCACTAACGGAGGTCGGCCGACCCTATGCGGTGACTCTGATGCCGTTGTGGGCACGTCCGCTGTTCGCGGAAGACCGGCCAAGTCCACGCCTCACGATGTGAAGCGGCATTGCCGATATCGCTAGCGCTGGACAGAGCTCTGCTTTGCAGCACGCCCCATCGCAAACTGGCCAACGGCCCCTTCAGTATGGAATTCGAGCCCCGTCATCTTAGCAAACAGCTCAATGTCGATGCTCCCGATCGCGCATCCGCCGAGCCCTAAATCCGTTGCCATGAGGTAAAGCGTTTGAGTCAACGCCCCCACATTCTTCAGCACCAAGGAATATGCGAGTGAGCTGTACTTCCACGAGACGCGCCCGAAGCGGCCGGCGATGGTAATCAAAACCTGCGCCGTGGCGGCCGTGTCCATTGCGAACGACGCACTCGCCAACATCGCGTCGAGCTCGTTTGGTTCCACGACGATCGGCACCAGCGCGTGTGCGCCGGCGTCATAGTGGTAGAAGCCTCGTGCAAGACCCTCGCACTTGTCGACAGCGAGGTAGAGCTCAAGCTCGTAGCTGGCGCCTCCTGAGGGGTATGGCCTTGCGGCGTACTCAAGTTTCGCTGTGCAGTCGCCAAGTTCGAGCTGGCCAGTCCACTTTGATTGGACACGGGCCGCACCGTCGAGAAATCGTGCGAGCTCTACAAGCGTGATCGGCCGTCGATCGTCGAAGTTGCGGGTAGAATGGCGTGCTCGCAGGAGCTCTGCCGCCTGCGCGCCTTCTTGCGAATCTGCGGAATGGTATCTGGTGAGATCGACCTTCTTTCCGGGCCAACGGGAACGCACCGGCGCCAGAGGAGCGATGATGCCCACATAGGGATAGAGTCCGCCCTGCACGTTAGCGTGTCGACCTTCGGTGCTGCGCGTGTGGAACAAGAGATCGTGAAAGTCCCAAAGGACGAGGCCGTCGTCGCCCTCGGCGCGCCGTAGATCGCCTTTGCACCCGGCCGCGATCTTGAAAAGGATCCGACTGTCGAGCAGCAGAGCCAAAAGCTCAACACCGGGGAACCCATCCTGGCGACGGAGGCTCTTTAGCTGCTTCGGAGTGGATAGCAAAGCCAGCAGGGCCGCAATCTTTGGATTGCGGATCCCAAACACCGCGCCGGCGAGGGGAGACTCGAGCAACAGCAGGTCGGCGCGCCGTCGCAGATAAGCGAACCGCGAGAGGACGAGAAAATCGGCATCGTGGAGCGGCGGCATTCGTGGCTGGTAGTCGGCAACTTGCGGTTCGACGACCACGTCGTCGCCGGTTTGACCACCTAGGTAGTACTCCAGCAGTCCGTGCCTCGCCAATCGTCCGACCAGCGATTGAATCTCCTGATCGGCGGTCCCCTCACCCGTAGCGATCGACTTGAGTGGAAGATCCGCGCTGAGCTCGCGCGCCAGTTGAGCTGCGTTTGCGCCAAATGGCCCTAAGTCGACCAAGTGATGATCGAAGCACGCGAAAATTCTGCCGTCCGGGTGCGCTTCGAGCCTGACGTGCCCGTTGATCCGAGCCCACAAGGGTGTTGCGACGGCGCGGCGCGTTCTCCTGCCCTTGGTATTGGAATCACGCACGCGACACACCCGTCAGGTCCTGGGGTGAAACGGATTGAGCTGTTCCTCAGAAAGTGGA
>DATAPM010000303.1:0-5234 GCA_036265225.1 Vulcanimicrobiaceae bacterium | reverse complement strand
GCTCGCGGTCGAAACGCTCTAGGCGTTACGGTCCGTCGGCACAGGCGTGATACGCGTTTGAGTACATCGGCTGAATGCTGTACGTCACTCCGCTCAAAGGAATCTTCCACTGGAACGTCTCGCACAAGTCGGCGACCTCGGAGTAGAACGTGAAGTTGCACCAGGCGAAGGCAGGCCCCGGGTCGGTGATTGACTCGAACATTTCGTGCCCCAACGTCGAGACCGTCGAGTTGGTGAGGGCGCTCGCTCCCGAAGAGGCCCGCGAGGCGCAGAAGCTGATCTTCTGGTACGGCTCGATCGAGACGATCACGACGTCGGGCACGTCCTTGAACGAAACGCTTTCGTGGTAGGCGCAGAAGTTGAAAGTATTGCGATGGTCGGGCGAATAACACGAGCGCGAGCGATCGAAGCACGTGTCGGTGCCATTGGGAAGAAAGACGTGGTACATGCTGGTGTAGCCGGCCTTCTTGCCGTTCTTCATTAGAGCGGCGTGCACGATGGCGAGCAAATCGTTTTGATAGAGGAGCTTGGTGTACGTTTTATATTTGAGCGAGAACGAGGCGCCGAAGGTGTACCCGTCGGGCGAAGTGTGGGTGTATTGCGCGAGCAGACCGGCGAAACTACTGCCGGTCAGGTTCTTTTGGAATCCTTCGGGATCGCCCCAGCAGCTCTCGTCTCCGTCCTTGCAGTTGACGTAAATATTGTACGAGGCCGCCGTCTTCATGACCGGCCCCTTCCTGCGAACGAGGTCGGCCGGATATTTCTTACGCACGCCGGGGCCGTCGGCGCCGCGTCGGTGCGGTGCTCGAAGCGGCATCAAGTGATAGTAGAGTATCCTCGCGTTGCGCCCGCTCTCGACGTCGCCGGTTGTAACGCCGAGCGTTGCCGATGCTACAGCGGCGGATCCGCTTTGAAGGGCGGCCGGCGGCATCGTGCGCTGCAATCCCGCACAGGCGGTGAGCAGGGATAAAGCGACGAGACTCGGCCAGGGAGCGGAGAGTAATTTCACGGCATGTTCCTCCGAGCGCAAAGCGAAACCTCAAAGATATCGTGGCTGGGACGCCATTTCGCCTTCTGTTCTGGACATCTTTGGCGGGCTGCGCGACTGCCTGCTCCGCCGCGCCGCCGGCAACCGGTGCGCCGCCGGTGACCGGCGTGCTTCTCACGACCGGTGAAGCCGGCGCCTCGCGCGCGAGCGGCACTTTCGTGATCGGCGATCAACATCATCGCGTCTACACCAACCTCAATATCTCCACGAAGTCGGGCGATTGCATTCGCATCGAACATTCGACGGATATTACGATCCGGCGATCTCAAGTGGGTCCTTGCGGCGGCAACGGTGTGAGCGTGAGCGGCGGCCGTTTCGTACGAATCTACGACAGCTACATCCACCCCGAGACGCGCAGCAAAGGCTGCTGCGACCGCAACGACGGACTCCTGCTGGAGAACGTTTCCAACGTGACCGTAACCGGGAGCGTAATCGCGTACGGTGAGTCGAACGTCGAGGCACCTCTAGGCGTTGACGACTTGTCGATCACCGGAAACTTTCTGCTCAATCCGCGCGGTCCGTTTCCTCGCGGCCAGAGCGTGCAGATCTGGAACGCCCGTCGCATCATCGTGCGCAACAACTATACGCTGAGCAGCTCCAACGCGCGGCGCTATCTCTATCCCGACGATCAGGAAGATTCGATCAACTTTGGCCTCGGCACATCGTTCAAGGCCGAGGATAACTACGTTACGGGAGGCGAGAGCCCGTCGGGCTGCGGCATTATCGCCGATGACGGCGCAAACCAGGTCGAGATGCTCGACAACGTGCTGGTCGATACCGGCGCCTGCGGCATCGGCATCGCCAGCGGTGCCCGGCAAATCGTCGACCGCAATCGCGTGGTCAATCGCAATCCGGTGAAGGGCGGTGGAAACACCGCCATTTATGCTTGGAACCAGTATCGGAGCGTTGCTTGCGGTCCAGTGCGATTTGCCTACAACGTCGCCGCCGAAGTGCGTAGAGACGGGACGCAATCGGGCTTTTGGGACGGCGGCGGCTGCGGTCCCGTTGCAAAGAAGAATAACGTTTGGAACGAGCCGGCCTACAAGCAGTTGACGCCGGTGCGCGAGAAGCTGCCGCCGCCCGAGATTCCGCCGCAACCAAAGTCTTGCGTGATCGAGTCGCCCTACTCGACGCAGACAAAATGGCCACGCTGTTAGAAATGCAACAAGGTTAGAACTCCGAGCACAACTTCGACCGCGACGAGCACGACGATCGTAAGCTCTAGAAACTGATCGCGCCGGCTCCGCGACTGGTCGCTGAAGAAGCGGTACATTTCGCCGACCGAAGCGAGCTTGGTATCGATCTGCCGTTGCCAGTCGGAGAGACCCAGGCGCGCGGCGGCGGCTCGATAGATGCGCGCGTAATAGGCATCGCCGACCAGTTTGAGGGCGTTGGTCGAGCGATCGGTGAGCTCGAGAATGTCGACGATTAGATACCGTAGCGTCGCCGCTTCCTCGGCTTCGCGCCGGCCGCTGAGCGAACGCGCCGGGCCGGCCGGCTGCATCTTATAAATTGTGTCGAGCTCGCTGTCGAGCTGAGCGTCGTACGTGCGCAGCTCCAGCAGCTGCGAGTTGGCGAATTCGAGGATGTCTTCGATGGCTCGCGCGCTTTCGCGCCGGTCGTAGACGAAGGCCGTATCCCACTGCACGATCGTCAAATCGTCTTCGAAATACGAAAAGCGTACGCGCAGCGCTTCCTCGGCTTCGCTCGCCGCTAGCCGCTTGCGTTCGCCGATCAAAAGCCCGGCCAGCTCTACCGAATGATCGTCGAGCAGCGTCTCGGCATCGATCGCCTCCGAGAAGCGATCGACTTCGACTATCACATAGTCTTCCACCAAGGCTTCGTGCCGGTCGTCGAGCGCATGGGAATATTCGTCGCAGATGCGTTCCACGGTGCCTTGAGCAAAGTTGAGGATTCGTTCGTCGCTGCGCGCCCGCTCGGTCAGCGCGAGGAGGTCGTTCCACGTGCCTATGGCGGGGAAGGTCAATCGTAGCGAAACGACTCCGTAATCGTAGAGCTTCACCCGCACGGAGCAGCGTGAGTCTCCAATAGTCGCATCGGGCAGCGCCGCCACGAGCGGCGGCAGCGGAAACTGAAGGTAGGGCTGGGCGTGCTGGTGCAGGGGCAGCGCCGCGGGTGCGCGATTGTCGCCGCCCAGCGCGCTCGTCTTTGCCAGATCGATGGTATCGGCGACATCGAACAGGTAGTACGCCCGCACCGCACCGGCGACAATTTCCAGCATCGCGGCGGCCTTCCGAGTTGGCCCGCGGGACCCTCCTCGCGACAGGCTGCTTCGCGGCCGTAGCGTAAAGAAACGACGATGGCGTTGCGGCTGCTTTTTTTCGGTGTATTCCTCGCGGCGCTCGCGACGCCGGCCGGCGCGCAAAGCGATACCGGCCCCTTTGCCGGCCTCTCCTATCGGCAGATCGGTCCGGCGATTAGCGGCGGACGAAGCAGTGCCGTTGCCGGGAGCGACCGCGATCCGGCACTCTACTACGCGGGTGGCGCGGGCGGCGGCGTCTTCAAGTCCACCGACGGCGGAGCGTCATGGGTGCCCGTCTTCGACAAACAGCCGGTGGCGCCGATCGGTGCGATCGCCATCGCGCCGCAAGACGATCGCGACGTCTGGGTCGGAACCGGGGAATCCAATCCGCGCAACACCGTAGAGTCCGGCGGCGGCGTCTTTCACAGCACCGACGGCGGTAAGCACTGGCAACGCATCGACCTCGAAGGCTCGGCACACGTTTTGGCCATAAGCATCGATCCACGCGACCGCCGCACCGTCGTCGTCGGCGTATTAGGACGCGTTTCGAGCGACTCCACCGAGCGCGGCATCTTCATCACGCGCGACGGCGGGGCGCATTGGCAGCGGACGCTCTACGCCGGGCCTTCGAGCGGAATTTCGTCGCTCGTGCGCGTTCCCGCCCGGCCGTCGACGCTTTTTGCCGGCATGTGGCAAGTCCGTCGCCTGCCGTGGCGGCTCGACAGCGGTGGCCCCGCGGGCGGTATCTATCGCTCCGATAACGGCGGCGCAACGTGGCGCAAGGTAACCGGCAGCGGACTGCCGTCGGGTTTGACCGGCCGCATCGGATTGGCGGCGGGTGCGCGGCAACGTCTTTATGCGCTGATACAATCGCGTGAGGGCGATTTGTGGCGCTCCGATAACGGCGGCGTGACGTGGCGGAAGATGCCGCATAGCCCGTTCCTAGGCGCGCGGTCGTTCTACTTCAGCAGCATCTACGTTAATCCGGCAAACCCCGATCGCCTGATCAACGTGTCGCTCGTCCTCTCGATGAGCACTAATGGCGGCCGTTCTTTTCACGCGATTTCAACCGGAGCGGGCTGGGACTATCACGCTATCTGGTGGTCCGCCGACGGGAAGCGCATCATTAACGGCAATGACGAAGGCGTCATTCTTTCATCCGATGGCGGGGCGAACTTTTGGCAGCCGTACGACGTTCCGATTGCCCAGCCGTACCATGTCGGATTCGACCGTCGCGTTCCGTATTATCGCGTCTGCGTCGGCTTGCAGGACGACAATAGCTGGTGCGGCCCGTCGACGAGCGACACCTACATCGGCGTGATGAATCGCGACTGGTATCAAGTTGGCCCCGGTGACGGCATGTGGGCGCTCTTCGATCCGAAGGACCCTTCGTATATCTGGTCGACGTCGACTTCCTCCGATACCGGACAAGTCTATCTCTTCAACGAGGCGACGAAGCAAGTCTACGAAGTCTCACCCGACGCCGAGTCGAACGGAGAGACGGCGCCGCGAAACCTGCGTTACCGCTGGAACTGGGATTCCCCACTGGCGTTCACCAGCGATGGAAAGGCGCTGCTCGGGGGGAATGTCGTCTTCGAAAGCGCCGATCGCGGACAGAACTGGACCGTCATTAGTCCGGATCTGACGCGCAACGACCCGAGCAAGCAGGGCGACACCGGCGGCCCGATCGGCAACGACCTTTCGGGCGCAGAGAACTACGATACGATTCTCTACATCGCGACCACTCCGCTCGACGACGCGATGATCTGGGTGACGACCGACGACGGTCTCGTACAAGTAACGCGCGATCGCGGTTCTCATTGGGCAAACGTCTCGCCGCCGGAGTCCTTGGTGCCCCCGTGGGGTCGAATCATGGGCCTCGATACCGGACGCACGGCTGCCGGAACCGCGTTCATCGCGGTC
>DATAPM010000302.1:0-4870 GCA_036265225.1 Vulcanimicrobiaceae bacterium | reverse complement strand
CACGTGGTGGTCGAACTGGCCGGCTGCCTGGGAGCGGAATTTGGGATGGCGGATTGATTATCAAATGGTCACACCCGACCTCGTCCCAAAAATTCAAGCGGCGCACATTTACAAGGAGCGGCGTTTCAGCGATCACGCGCCGCTCACGGTTGACTACGACGTTACACTCGCTGCCAACGAGGCGCCTTAGTACGAAAACTGCTGCAGCTGATTGTCGTTCGGGCCGTTCACCCAACCAGTCCGCGCGTTGGGGTTAATGGCGATACGCACCGGAATCACCAAGAAGGCGGCATCGGTAAAGTTAAAGCCGTTAATGGATTCCACGAGGTTACCGTTTTCGTCGTAGACCTGTACGCTGCTGCCGGACGGCGAAGTACTGGAAAACTGTTGTGCGATCAGAAAGAGCTGATGAACCGGGTCGCTCACGATGTAAGAGCCCGCGAACGACTGGCCGCCGCCGTTGGGCATGGTAACGCGAAATCCAGTCTGCTTGGCGACGTCGTAGATCTCGACCCCGCCGTCGAGCTCGCTCGTCGTACACGCGATGCCGGTCGCCGAATCGTAGGCAATGCCGTTGGCGGAGCCGCATCCCGCGAATCCCGGACAACTCACGCCGCCGAATTCGATCATCTTCCCGCTCTTGAGGTTAATCGTGGCGATTTTGGGCGGCGGCCCACCGGCGGCGCCGCCGCTCGGGGAGGTGGCCATGACCGCTAAACTATTGACGGTATCCTGTGCCAGCTGCGGCCCCATCGAGAGAGAGAACTGATTTTGGTCTAGAGCGATCGCCTTTGCGCCGGTTTGCTTGGTGAGGTCGCACACGATGAGCGAGGTGCTATCCGAGCCCTTACGCTGGTAGCCGAAGATGACGCTGGTGGACGTACGTTGATTCACGGCCCACTGCTCGGTATGGAACAAATTGAGCGGAGGCTTCCAACGGCCGTTGAGTTTGCGGCCGGTTACCGGATTCATCACGTTGTAGCGGTCGTGCGCCGGCGTTTGGCCCGGAATGCCGGCCTTTTCGAAGTCTACCAGGGCTACGTCGCCGTTGAAAATTCCGTCGACCACATAGTCGTCGCCTTTGGCGACCGGCCGACCCATTTTCGCGCCCACCGTCTTAGTGATCTTCCCAGTGGTCGCGTCGAACGTCTGCACCGAGATCTCGTTGCCGCTGAGCGACGCGACGATTCCATCGTCGCCGTTCCGGTCGACGTCGAACCCAAAAATTTGACCGCCGTCGGCGGTGGTGAGGACCGGTCCGAGCGATCCGTTGCGATGCATGGCTCCGCGCGGCATCGGCGCGAGAACGTTACCCGGGACGATGCTCTGAACCGCACCGCTGCACGCGGCAAGCGAACCCAGCGCGAACAAAAGACCGATGTTTTTTAGGCATGTACGCACGGCGAGGAACCCCGATAATGGCAACGAGATGGCACCGAGTCTGGCGCGAAATAATGAATAAATTCTGAAGGCTAGCCGCGCGGGCGCTCCAGCGCGCCACGGTCCCATTTCGCTAAGCCGGCCGCGGCGTCGTACGTGCTTTGAAAGAAGTCGAGGACGGCGCCGTCGGGATCGGACGATGCGCGAACGGCCTCGTACGGCAAGGCGAACTCACCCAGCCCCTCGAGCCACGAAGCTTGAGCCGGGGCGATTCGCGCCCCTGCGAATCCTTCGGGCTGCGGATAGGCGTATGCGTAAAAGAGCGGCTCCAAGCCGAAGCCGCCAGGCCAGAAGCCGACGCTGTGTTCTTCGTGCGAGTAGGCTTCGCGCGTCACCGAGTCGGGCATGTTTGGAAAACCGCCGGGGTGCGGCGGCGCGGTGCGCCCGGAGAAGCGAGTCTCGGCAAGATCGAAACTGCCCCAGAAAAAATGCACCGGACTCGCTTTTCCAATGAAACGCGAACGAAAGACCTTGCAGAGACGATCGGCCTGCAACAACACCTGGAAGAAGCGCTCGACGGCCGCTTTATCGTACGACGCATGGACGGTGTCTTCGGCGAAAGGAATAGCATCGGGCACTTCGTTGGGTCTGGCGTAGATCTTCACCGGAAATTGAAGCGCGTCGAGCTCGGCCATCAGGCGGCGATAAAACTCCGCCACGCTCATCGGCGCGAGGGGAAATCCGCCCCGTTCGCCGTCGCATCCGTGGATAGCAAGCACGTGATCGATGAAGTCGAACTCGATGCTGAAGGAGCGCCCTCCGCTATACGGCATCGCCGACGTGGTCAGTCCCCGTGGCGTAACGTAGAGCGTCACGTTCCACCAATGATTCACCAGCGGCTCGAGCCGCAGCCGGATCTTGCCGACGATCTGCGTCCAAAGATGCAGCGTCTCTTGGGTCTCTTTCCACGCTTCGTAACGGAGCTCGGGCCAGCGCTCAGTGGACACGGGCAATCTCCCCGAAACGTCCGGCATGAAAGTCTTCGAACGCGCGCTGCACTTCCTCGCGCGTGTTCATTACGAACGGACCGTAACGGGCAACGGGTTCGTGCAGCGGCGTGCCGGCCAGCAGCAATGCTTCAAGCCCCCCCTCTCCCGCGGCCAGGGCGATTGCAGGGGGAGCGTTTTCGATAATCGCGACCTCATGTTCGTTCAGCGCCCGATCCAAAACGCTGCCCGTGCCGGCAATCGCGTGAACGATGGCGTTTGAGCCCGGCGCGATATCGAAGGAGGCCACGACGTTGGGGTCGAGTCGAACGTGAAGCATCGTCGTCGGCACGGTCGTTTCGATGGGCGATCGGCGGCCGCCGGCCTCGCCGGCGATCACCCGAACCCAGCGACCGTTCTCGCGATACTCGGGCAGCTTGTCGCCGCCATACTCTTGATATCGCGGCTGCGCCAGTTTTTTATCTTTTGGCAAATTCACCCAAATTTGGAAGCCGTGCATCTTGCCCCCGCGCTCCAGGATGTCGGCCGCCGGCATCTCCGAATGAATTACGCCGGCGCCGGCCGTCATCCACTGGACGTCGCCGCCGCGGATTGCTCCGCGATGGCCGTGCGAATCCTCGTGTTCCATGGCGCCGTCGATCATATACGTTACCGTTTCGAAACCGCGGTGGGGATGGTCCGGTGCGCCGACCGCCTCTCCCGGGCCGTAATTGGCCGGCCCCATTTCATCGACGAGAAGAAATGGGTCCACGTAGGATAGCCCCGCGACGGGGAACGGGCGCCGAACCAAAAATCCGCCGCCCTCGCTAAATTGCTGGGCGGGGACGATACTAATCGTACTCATAACACTCCCTTGAACCCGGCGCGGGTTGCACTTGGTTCGGCGGCGCCTAGACCAGGATCTGGTCCGCGTAACACCAGCGCCAGTCCTCGCCCGGCTCGAATGACTGAATGATCGGATGATGCTCGGCCAAAAAGTGCTTAGTGGCGTGCTTGTTCTTGGAATCGTCGCAGCAACCCACGTGGCCGCATTCCAGGCAGATTCGCAGATGTAGCCAGGCGTCGCCGACGCGCAGGCAATCCTCACAGCCGTCAGCACTCGGCGTTACCTCGTGGATGTGGTCGAGATGGCCGCAGTTACTCATCGTGTTTCCTTTCTAACGGCACCGACTGGCGAAGGGCGCGCTTTGGTTGCGCCAAAGTAAGAAAGATATGAAGCGCCTGTTGGCATTTCCGCTGGTGCGGCTCCTGTTAATCGCGCTATTGTTCTGCCTTATGGCGACGCCGGTCGTCTTCTCCGCAAAGAATCTGCACGGTCCGTGGATCTCGATAGCGATCGCTTGGATCCTGGCGATGCTGTTGCTCGCCGCAACGTTGCTCGTCGAGCGCTTTACCACGGGCAAACTACTATCGGACGTAGGTTTTGGCCCGAAGCATGCCGGGCGCGATCTGGCTGCCGGCGCGGCGATCGGCGCGCTGCTCTTTTCGCTGGTTGCGTTGGAACTTTTCATCGGCGGCTTCTACCACGTTCTGAAGGTGCAGCCGACCGCGGATCTCGCGGTGGCGGCGCTGCTGCTTTTCGGCGGCGCGGTTTTGGAAGAGCTGCTCTTTCGCGGCGTCATCTTCCGGCTCGTCGAGGAGTGGACCGGAACGTGGATTGCGCTCGCCGTTTCGGCGAGTCTCTTCGGACTCGCGCATGCGGCCAACCCCGGCGCGACTCCAGTTTCGTCGCTGGCGATCGCACTCGAAGCCGGGATTCTGCTCGGCGCAGCGTACGTGCTCACGCGAAATCTCTGGCTTCCGATCGGCTTGCATTTCGCTTGGAACTTTTTCGAAGGTCCAATCTTTGGAACGCAGGTATCGGGCAATTCTTTTCTGCGAGACGCGACGACGGCGCAACTCGTGGGGCCTTCGTGGATCACCGGTGGATCGTTCGGTCCAGAAGCGGGCTTACCGGCGATTGCGACGTGTGCGATTGCCGCGGTGCTGCTGCTCGTCGCCGCATCGCGAAGAGACGAAATCGCGAGACCGTCGTGGTCTAAGCGAAAAACAACCTTCGTCGATTAGCTGATCCCGTCTTTCGAAGGCGCGCGTTCCGTGTTATCATCGCGGTTCGGAGGTGTCGCATGAGGAGTGTTTACAACGCGTCTAGGTTGACTAAAGTTCACTTAACAGTGGCGATTATTGCGCTTGCCGGCGTAACGGCGTGTACGTCGAGTTCGTCCACGACTGCACTTGCCCCAACAGCAAGCCAAGCAAGCGTGACGCACGTGCGCGCGCAGACGGCGAACTGCCCGTCGAGCGTACTGTACGTTGTTTCGTCCTACAACGCCGAGGTCAAAGTCTACGATCGAGTGCATCTGCACGCCGACGCGTGCGGAACGATCGCTGGATTCAATACGCCCGAGGGACTTTTCACCGATCGGAGCGGCAACCTATGGGTTGCTGATGCGGGCGCCAAACAAATCTTCAAGTTCGCGCCG
>DATAPM010000301.1:0-4769 GCA_036265225.1 Vulcanimicrobiaceae bacterium | reverse complement strand
TTTCGACCTTTGCCGTCACTCGGATCGAGGCGAGCGTGTTGTCGAATAAGACGAGCGTAAAACCTTGGCCGGCCGCAAAGCCATAGGCGCGGACGCGAGTATGAAGCGAGCCGGCGACGCCAACGGTCCGCACCTGAGATCCCGGCGGGGCGCCGGCGGCAAACATCGTCATCACGCGCGCCGTAGGGAAGGGCGTTCCACCGGCGATTTTCGGCGTGTCGTTGCAGTTGACGTACGGGTCGGGGAGTCCGTCCGAGAAGAGCGCTTCGCTTCCGAAGTTCTGCCAGCCGTAAAGATTCTTCGAAAAATCGCCGTCCTCGTCGCAGCTGCCGTAGGCCAACCACCACGTCGCCATCGGCAATCCGGCATCGAGTACCGTTCCCAGCATCTGCCCTAGGTAGAGCCCGTTGACGATCGAGACCGATTGCTTCCCTTCCTCACCCGAATCATTGTTGTACTCGCCAAGATAGATCGGCACGCTCTTGGGAACGCCCGCAGCATCCATTTGAGAACGCAAGTCTTTGAGCTGGCCGGCGAACTTGGTAATCGCCGTCCCCAATAAATACTCGTCGTTGTCGGTATAGTACTCCGCATAGTAGTGCAGCTCGACGAAATCAAACGGCTGCGCTTTGCTCAAAACGAGATTGTTCCAAGCTTTATCGTGAGGCGCATTGACCACCACGCCGACCTGCGCGTTGGGATCCGCCTTCTTTATCGCCGGATAGTAGTCGTTGCGAACGGCGTCGGCGTAGGTTTGCGGGTCGTGCGCCTTGGCGTGCAGATCGTACTCCCACGAACCGTAGTTTTCGTTGCCGACCGTCCAGTACTTAACGCGATAACCTTGGCTTTTGGCGTACGCAACCCACGAGCCGGCCTCCGCCGGATCGCCACCGCCGTCGCAGGTGCGATTGCTGCCGTAGTTCAGCGTCACGGCTACGTCGACACCGAGTGGCTTGGCCAGCTTGCGCATCAGATTATCGAACGTTGCGTGTGCGGCGATGTCGCCCATGTGCTTGCAGAGCGTGCCGCCGTTCTCCCAATGATAGGCGTCGGACTCCGACCCGCCGGGGAAGCGAATCAGGCCCATCTTCGTTTTACCCAACGACGAATTGACAAACGGTTGCGTAAAGTCGAACCAGGTGGCGATCTCGGCGCCATACGCGTCGGCGGGCACCGTCGGTCCGCTCGAACTCGCGTCGAGCGAAACGGCAGGTGACTGGCTTTGCTGCCGAGCTAATGCGCTGCCGGCCGGCGGCAACGCCCCGGTGCGATTCATCCCACACGAAGCCGTGAAGAAGATCAAGGCAATGACAACGGCACTGCGGCGAAATTCCATAGCGGTAGCCTCCTGAAGCCGAGTATACTGCGGGGCGATGCCCATCACTTGGAAGAGGTTTGGATTGAACGGAAGAGGTTTGGATTGACGAACATACGTTCGCATGATAGAGTCGTTATCGTGAGGGGGAGGGGGGCCGCACCGTGAGCTGGCTTTCGCGCCTGCGCTCTTCGCTCGGACGTGCCCGCGAGGCATTCACCGCCGTCGTACGGCTCGGCCGGCCCGACCGGCCGCTGACGCCGGAGTTTTGGGACGAGCTGGAAGAGACGCTGATCGTCGCGGATTTCGGCGTCCCCACGACACAGAAGATCGTGACCGGATTACAGACCGTAGCCAAGCAAGAAGCCTGGGCAACGGCCGATCAAGTCGTCGCGCGCTTTCGAAAAGACGTCGAACGCTTTCTGACCCTGCCGGGCGCGACGCTCCGATTAGGAAGCGCTCCGGCCGTCGTTCTGATCGTCGGGGTGAACGGCAGCGGCAAGACCACGACGATCGGCAAACTGGCGATGCAGCTCAATGCTGCCGGCAAGCGGGTGCTGCTCGTGGCGGGCGATACGTTCCGCGCCGCCGCCGCCGAGCAGCTGACGATTTGGGCCGATCGCAGCCGCAGCCCGGTGGTGCGCGGCGCCGAGGGCGCCGATCCGGCCTCAGTTGTCTTCGACGGCATGCGCGCGGCCAAGGCGCGCGGCTACGACGTGGTGCTGATCGACACGGCGGGACGCTTGCAGACCAAAACCAATCTCATGGAGGAGCTGAAGAAGATCCGCCGCGTCATCGAGCGCGAAATGGGCGCGCCGCCCGCCGAGACGCTGCTCGTGGTGGACGGCACCAACGGACAGAACGCCATCTCTCAAGCGAAGCTCTTCAACGCTGCGACCGAGCTGACCGGAATCGTCATGACCAAGCTCGACTCGACCGCCAAAGGCGGGGTGCTGGTCGCCATCGTCGACGAGCTCGAGGTGCCGATCAAGTACGTGGGCGTCGGCGAGGGTCCCGACGACCTGCGACCCTTTGTGCCGGCCGAATTTATCGACGCGCTCTTTTTAGATGAATGCCAGCCCCTTGGCACTCAGACCGCATAGCGTGATATAGGCAACGTAACGAAAGGAAACTCAATGGCAGCAGAAGACGAACGGCAACTCGCTCTCACCAACGCGCTCGCACAGATCGAGCGGCAGTTCGGCAAAGGCTCGATCATGCGCATGGGCGACTTCCAGGAGCGCATGGCGTTCGATGTCGTGCCGACCGGCTCGATCGCGCTCGATTTGGCGCTTGGCGTGGGCGGTTTACCGCGCGGACGCATCGTCGAGATCTACGGTCCTGAGGCGAGCGGAAAGACGACGCTTGCGCTGCATGCCATTGCCGAGGCGCAGAAGACCGGCGGAACGGCCGCCTTCGTTGACGTCGAGCACGCGCTCGATCCGAACTATGCCGCCGCGCTCGGAGTCGATCTCGACAACCTGCTGGTTTCGCAGCCCGACACCGGCGAGCAGGCGCTCGAGATCGCCGAGATGCTCACTCGCAGCAACGCCGTCGACGTCGTGGTCGTCGACTCGGTCGCCGCGCTGGTAACGCGTGCCGAACTAGAAGGGGACATGGGCGATGCGCACGTCGGCCTTCAGGCGCGCCTGATGTCGCAAGCCCTTCGCAAGCTCACCGCCGCAATCTCCCGCAGTAAGACGGTGATGATCTTCATCAACCAGCTTCGCGAGAAGGTCGGCGTCATGTTCGGCAATCCGGAGACGACCTCGGGCGGCCGCGCACTCAAGTTCTACGCCTCGGTTCGCCTCGACGTCCGCAAGCTTGAAGCGATCAAAGTCGGCCAAGACGTCGTGGGAACGCGCACGCGCGTCAAAGTGGTCAAGAACAAGGTCGCGCCGCCATTCCGGCAGGCGGAGTTCGACATCACCTACGGGCATGGCATTTCGAAGATGGGCTCGATTCTCGACGTCGCGCTCGATCAAAACATCGTCGGCAAGAGCGGTTCGTGGTACACCTACGGCGAGCAGCGCATCGGCCAAGGACGCGAAAATGCCAAGGCGTTCCTCGAGGAGCACCTCGATCTCGCGGTGGAGATCGAAAGCAAGATCCGCGAGGCGCTCAGTAAAGTAGCCTCCACCAACGGAAAGGCCCCGGCGGCCGCCGTCGCTGACCTTTCTTGACCCTTCGACGAAGCTCAGGATGACATGAGCCCTTTTACTCGCTTCGCTCGCTCAGGGTAACCATCAGGCCGCCCTTCGACTCGCTTCGCTCGCTCAGGATGACAGGAGCACTTCGGCTCGCTGAGGATGACATGAGCACTTCGGCTCGCTCGGGATGATATGAGCACTTCGGCTCGCTCGGGATGATATGAGTGCTTACTCGAACGCGTTGGCGTTTTTGGCGCGGCAGCGTTGTACCGAGGCGCGGTTGTGGCAGCATCTCGAGCGCAAGGGATTCGACGATGACGCTGCGCGGGATGCGATCGAGCGTTGTAAGCGCGACGGTTTTCTCGACGACCGGCTTTATGCGCGTTTGTATGTCGAGGGCAAACGCAAGCCGGTCGGCAACGGCCGGCTCGTCGGCGAACTCGTCGCTAAGGGCATCGACGGCGAGGCGGCGACGGCTGCGGTCGCTGCGCTGGAGCAGGACGAAGGCTCGCGCTGCACCGTCGCCTTCGAGCGCCTTTTAGCGAAGATTCCCGCCATCAGCTATCCGTCGGCGGCGCGGCGCCTCGAACGGCTCGGCTTCCCCGCTGCGACGATCTATCGGGTTCTGCGCGAGCATGCGGCGCGGTTCGGGCCGCTCGCGGGGGAAACAAGCGAG
Organism: Vulcanimicrobiaceae bacterium; assembly: GCA_036265225.1. Lineage (GTDB taxonomy): Bacteria > Vulcanimicrobiota > Vulcanimicrobiia > Vulcanimicrobiales > Vulcanimicrobiaceae > Cybelea. The sequence goes on along the minus strand of DATAPM010000301.1, from coordinate 628 downwards.
CTTGCCCGCTCGTAGAGCGGGTACTCTACCGCTGCTCGTACCAGCGCGTAAGATCGGCCTTGAGCTTTGCAAGCGCCGTCGCATCAATATACGCCATGTGCCCGGCCTCGTAATGCGCGATAGTGAGATTGCGCCGCAAGTCCCCCGGCAGGTGCAGATGCGCGAAGTCGTATTCCTGTTGGAAGTACGGCGTCGAGAAATCGTAGTACCCCATCGCACCGAAGACTCGCATGCTCGGATTCTGTGCCATCGCTTCGGAGAGATCGACGATCGTATTCGGCGGTTGCAACAGCGCGGTCGTGCCGCCGAGATCGGTCTGGTGCTTCCAGCTCCACTGCGCGAGCACGTTGATGAGCGGCAGATACTCGAGATCCGTTCGATAGGCTAGCTGCGTGCGCACGTAGTCGTTGAAGATCGCCTGCACCTGGGGCGTCGTGGCGAGGTCGGACGTATCCCACGCCGGCTCTTCACGGTTGCCGATTGGATCGTATCCGGAATATCGCGCGTCCATATACCCGACGACCCTCCCCTGATCGCGCAGCAGTTCACCGCGAAATCGGCCCGGCGCGATCCGCAGATTCGCCGCGCGAATCGTTGCGGGCGAGAGCCCCGTGTACGCGCTAAGCTG
>DATAPM010000300.1:0-2406 GCA_036265225.1 Vulcanimicrobiaceae bacterium | reverse complement strand
CCGTTTGTGTGGTCCACGCTGCCCGCCGGCTTTACGGGCCCCACGATCTTCCATGGGCCGCTTTCGCCGCACACGAAACCAAAAGCGCCGGTCGTAGATGTTCCAAGCGCTGCCGGCGTCCACCGGTACCCAGCCCTTTCGACGGAGCGTATCGAAGGGCTGGTCCGGCACGGAGCGGTCGAGCTCTACTCGTGGTCGCCCACGGCTGCCGACCCCACGCGGTTACGCTTCGCGCGCATTCTGCTCGAAGCGGCATCTCCCGAAGAGTGGCTTAAGCTCGAGGACGGCCTTGATGCCGTTGAGGGCGTGCTCTACGACGCGGGGATCAAATCCTTACGGGTTTACGACGGCGGCAGCGGCGTTGCACTCTGGATTCCGTTCTGCGATTCGCCGCGCTACGACGATGTACGCGCCTGGCTGCACGCCCAGTGCGCGCAGGCTGTGCTTCGCAATCCAAACACCGTGACGCTGGAGCCGAACTCGCACGGCGGGCCTCCGGTGCATTTGCACGTGCAGAGCAACGCCATCGGCCGCTTCAGCGTGCTGCCCTATTCGGTGCGCGCCGTCCCCGGGTTTCCGGTCGCCATCCCGATTGATGTAGATTCCATCGATGACGAAAGCGGCGACTTTCCCTATGTCAACGGCAACGTGCTTGCTGCAGACTTCGAGCGCTGGATGCAGGATCACCCCGATCCCTTCACCGCACAGGACGAGGCCTTCTATGTGCAACGGTTCGGTGATCGTGCGCCGCAAGCCCAGCACTTTGTGGTCACGAGGCCGGATGTCGCTCCGACCGAGGCCACACCCAAACACGGATCGCATGGACCCATCGTAAGCGCCTGCATGGCGGTGCTTCAAGACGGCCTTTCGCACACCGCGGACGAGATTCTCGAAATCGCTCTAAAACGCGGCTTGCTCGACGCAAGCGCGACCAAGAAGTATCTCTACACCTCGCTCATCGAGTACATCGCACGGGCTAAGGGCAACGGGCGCAAACCGGCCATCGTGCAGAACGGCGACCGTTCGTTTCGGATCAACGAACCTCCCGACGAGTGGCCGGCATTTCCGGAAGAACCCGCTAAGGAATCGACGACGCAAATCGCCGCGCTGATTGAGCGGTTGAACCAATCCGCAACCGCCGTCGGCATCGCTGCAGCCGCCGCCTTCGAAGAAGCGGTCTGCGATGCGTTCGAAGCGCTGGGCTTCGCAACGACACATCTAGGCGGACAGAAGGCGCCCGACGGCTATGCCGACGCGCCCTTAGGCCCGCTCAGCTATCGGACGATGATTGCGTGCAAATCCTCCGACGAAGGCGTCAACGATCCGGGCATTTTTGAAGCCTCAAAATTCAAAGATGCCTACGGTGCGCAATTCTGCGCCCTCATTGGGCGAGCATTCTCCGGAGAAATCGAGGTCGGCAAGGAACTTCAAAATCACGGCGTGAGTGCGTGGACCGTGAACGACCTGACCACGCTGCTGCGCGTTGGTGCGAACCCCTTCGAAATGAAGGCGCTGTTCGCGCCGGGATTCGCCTCCGATGCACTCGACGATCTCCTCTGGGAGCGGCATCACGGCCGCGCGAAACGGGTGCGCCTCATCGCCGACGCCATTGTTCGAACCGGATACACGACGCAAACCGCTTACCACGGCGAGCCATCGCAGGCGCCTCGGATTACGCAAGACGTCGCGATGGTACTAGTCGATCAAGATCTCGCCGCTCAAGGTTCGTCGGCAACCTGCAGTCGCGGCGACGTCCAAGCCGCGATCGACTATCTTACTAATCCGCTCGTAGGCTTGGCAGTGCGAGACGCAGATGAGAGCATTGTGATTCTACGTCCCGAACTCTGAAGCGCGCATGACTCCGAACCCGAAAGCATCTCCTTCGGCTATTCTGCGAGCACGGCTGCCTCAACCAGTGACTGACCCCATGGCGCGGAGCTGAAGTTTGTCGTACCGCTCGTGCTGAAGTTCGCCGACCCAAAGACGAGAACGGTGTAGCCCCCGGCCGCGTTGCTGTAGTTTACCTGCGTTGTTGGGAAATAGAGGAGTCCGCCAAAGTTGCACGCGCAGGTGCTCAGATCGAGCGATGCCGATTGCGATGGCACCCGATAGAACAGCACGCCGGCGGTATTTCCGGTGGGCAGCGCTGAAAGCGTGAGGTGTGCGCCGCTAAAGTTCGTGTCTTGGACGTTGTTCGTCATGTAAACGGTTACGCCGTTTCCGGAAACGGTCGCGTTGTTAACGTGGAACTGACCGTTGATAACGTAAACGCCGGAGGTAAGCGTGTCGCTGCCGGTTAGCGTCAGTTTGTTGTAACATCCGGCTGGAGCGTCGCGTTGTTAAACGTTCCTCCAGCCGAACACCCCGACGTGGATGGCGGGTTGGCTGCGAGGTAGGCACAGCCCG
>DATAPM010000299.1:0-18884 GCA_036265225.1 Vulcanimicrobiaceae bacterium | reverse complement strand
CCCGTCGGGGTCGGCATGCCGACCGTGAAGATTTCCTCTATTACCGTGGGCGGTACGCAACATGACTGAAGCCTCGGCAATCGAGCTGGCCCGCGACGCCGTCGAGCTGGCCGGTGCGGCCGGCGCGCACGGCGCCGAGGCATCGGTTTCGATCGCGCGCCGTTTTCACGTCGAAGCGCGCGAGCGCGCGGTCGCGCGACTCGAGGGATCGACCGGCAAGAGCCTCTTCATGCGCGTCTTTCGCGACGGGCGCAAGGCGACGTTATCCACCACCGATTTTACGCCCGAAGGGCTGCGCGAGGCGGTCGCGCGTACCGTCGCGCATGCCGGCGTCGTGGCTCCCGACGAATGTGCCGGTCTTCCCGACGATGTCGGCAGCGATGACCCGCATCTCGATCTAGCGGATCCGGCCATCGCCGAGCGCGAAGGCGAGCCGAAGATCGAGGACGCGCTGGCGCTCGAACGGCTGATTCGCGAGGCCGATTCACGCGTAACCAACTCCAGCGGTTCGCATTATACGGATTCGATCGGCGTTACCGCGATCGCTAACTCGAGCGGCTTTGCCGCCGGCTACGGATGGACGCGTGCCGGCACGACGACCGGACCGGTGGCGCTCGACGGCGGCATCAAGCGCGTCGCACACTACGGCACGGCGGCGCGTCACCTGCGAGACCTGGAAAGCGTCGAGACCGTCGCAACGATCGCCGTGCGGCGCGCCGTAGATCTCTTTGGCGCGCGAAAGCCACCGACCATGCGCGTGCCGGTAATTTTCGAGCGCGACGTCGCCGCTTCAGTCCTCGACGACCTTTTCGCGGCTATTTCCGGCGCCAACGTCGCGACCGGAAACTCATGGCTCACGGGACGGCTCGGCAATCGAATCGGCAGCGACTTGGTGACGGTGATCGATGACGGGCGACTGCCGGCGGGTTTGGGCAGCTCGCCGTTCGACGGCGAAGGCGTGCCGACGCGGCGGACGCCAGTCTTCGAGCGCGGCGTCCTGCGCACGTTTCTTTACGACTCGTATTACGCGCGTAAACTCGGGGCGACGACGACGGGAAACTCGACCGGAGGGGGTATCGGCCCCTCGAACTTTTATCTGGAGCCCGGTGACGTGACGCTCGAGGCACTCATCGCCGCGACGCCGCTGGGTGTGCTGGTCGTCGACACGATAGGCTTTGCAACCGAGCACGCCTCCGGCACGTATAGCCGCGGCGCGCGCGGTTTTTTCATCGAGGGAGGCGAACTTGCCTATCCGATCGATGAGTTTACCGTCGCTGGTCAGTACGCGGAAATGCTCGCGGGCGTCGACGCCGTCGCAAACGACCTCCGCTTCGATGCGGCGGTCGTCTCACCGTCGTTTCGCGTAGCTCAAATGACGGTAAGCGGGAATTAGGAAAAGGTAGGAGGCTGACGATGCCCAACTCGCAACCGGCCATAAGTTTGACGATGATCTTGCGCATCGACACGCCTAACGAGCCTGGCGCGTTCGGCACGCTGGCCAACGCCGTCGGCGACGCGGGCGGAGCGATCTTCGCCGTCGACATGCACAGCGTCGGCAAAGGGCGGATCGTTCGCGACGTGACGATCGGCGTGCCGTCCGAAGCAATCGGGCAAGACGTGCGCAACGCCGTCGAAGCCATTGACGGGGCGCGCATTATTTTTGCTTCCGATTCGACGTTTCTCGCACACGTCGGCGGAAAGATACGCGTCGATTCCAAGATCACGATCAAGAACCGCCAAGATCTTTCGACGGTTTATACACCCGGCGTGGCGCGCGTCTCGATGGCGATCGCCGCCGACCCCACCAAGGCCTTCCAACTTACGGTCAAGCGAAACTCGGTTGCCGTCGTCACCGACGGTACTGCGGTGCTCGGACTGGGCGACATCGGCCCGCTCGGCGCGCTGCCGGTGATGGAAGGCAAAGCGATGCTCTTCAAGCAGTTCGCCGACATTGACGCCTTTCCGATCTGCCTCGACACCAAGAACGTCGACGAGATCGTCGAGACGGTGGTGCGCATCGCGCCCGTCTTCGGCGGAATCAACCTGGAAGACATCAGTGCCCCGCGCTGCTTTGAAGTCGAGGACCGGTTGATCGAGGCGCTCGACATTCCGGTGATGCACGACGATCAGCACGGGACGGCGGTGGTGATTCTGGCTGCGCTGATCAATGCTGCGCGCGTTGTCGGCAAGCGGCTCGAGGATCTGCAAGTCGTCGTTGCGGGAAGCGGCGCGGCAGGAACGGCGACGATCAAAATGCTGCTCGGAGCCGGCGTTCGCGACGTGATTCCGGTCGATCGGGCCGGCGCCCTCAACCGGACCGACCGCTACGAAAATCCCCACTGGCGTTGGCTGGCGGAGAACTGCAATCGCGACAACCGGCGCGGCTCGCTGCATGAAGTCCTCGAAGGCGTCGACGTCTTCATCGGCGTTTCGGCTCCGGGAATTCTCCAGCCGGAGCACATCGCGCGCATGGGGCGGGACCCGATCGTCTTCGCGATGGCCAATCCGACGCCGGAAATCATGCCCGACGTTGCCGCACCCTACGCCGCAGTAATTGCCACGGGGCGCTCCGATTTTCCCAATCAGGTAAACAACCTGCTCTCGTTTCCCGGAATCTTCCGCGGTGCGCTCGACGTTCGCGCGCGTCGCATCACCGAAGGGATGAAGCTCGCCGCCGCTTACGCGATCGCCGAGATCGTCGGCGAACGCGAACGCAGCGCGGAGTACGTCGTTCCCAGCGTCTTCGATCCGCGCGTCGTCGACGCGGTCGCTAAAGCAGTCGCAGCCGCTGCGGCCGAAGACGGCGTCGCCCGCCGCACCCCGGTAAAGACGGACGAAGAAGGCTTGACGCTCTCTACGTAAGCTTGTCATCCTGAGCGCAGCGCCGGAAGGCGCGGAGTCGAAGGACGAGTTAGAGAGTAACCCTGAGCGCAGGCGCGAAGCGCCGGAGTCGAAGGGTGACTCAATAATTATCGCGCCGAAAAAGCAGAGTCGCTCTTCGACTCGCTTTGCTCGCTCAGAGCGACTCCGCGCGCGGGTCCTTCGACTGCGCGCCCTGTGGGCGCTTCGCTCAGGATGACGAGCTTACGATGACATTGGGGATCTTGAGCTTAGGGTTTGTTCTTCTACTCGGATTCGCCACGATAGGAGCGCGGCGTTCAAGAACGAGAAGGCGATCGCTATTTGTACGGCGCCGAAGGCTAGCGGAAGCAGCGCGATCTCCGTGCAGACCAAAATGTAATTTGGATGGCGGGCGAAGCGGTAGGGGCCGCGGCGGACGAGCGGCGCGTTGGGGACGGTGATGATGCGGGTCGTCCAATATGGACCCAGCGACGCGATGATCCACAGGCGCAGCGGTTGCAGCAAGATGTAGATCCCGAGAAGCCACCAGTTGGGGGCGCGAGACGCGGGAATGAAGATTGCCATGGCGACGAGCCAGCCGGCATGTAACGTGATGAAAAAGGGATATTGGGAGGCGCCGGCTTCCACGCCGCCCGATGCGAGCAAACGCCGCGTATTGCGCTCGGCATAAAACGACTCGACCGCGCGCTGCAGGGCTACCAGGATCAGAACGATCCACAAAACGCTCGTGGCGCTCAGTCCCTCTCGAGCAACGTGAAGCCCGCGGTGAAACCGGGGCCGAGCGAGCTCACCAGCGCGCGTTGCCACGGCGCGCCGAAATCGCGCTCCAGCACGAACATCACGGTGGCCGCCGACATGTTGCCGTAGTCGCGCAGCACTTCGCGCGAGGCGGAGAGGCGGTCCGGCTCCAGCTCGTACGCTACCTCGAGTGCATCGAGGACCTTGGCTCCTCCGGGGTGACAGAGGAATGCGTCGATGTCGCTCAGTTGCAGGTCGCGTTCGCGCAAAAAGGCGACCGCGATTTCGCGAAGCTGGGTCGTTACCAGCTCGGGGATATCGCGCGAGAAGATCGCTTTGAAGCCTTCGGGGGTCACCTCCCAGCCCATGACGTCGAGCGAATCCGGCCACGTGTATTCGCCGCCGCCGATGACGCGCGGTCCCTTCCCTTCAGAAGATATTAGTGCCGCTGCAGCCCCGTCGCCGAAGAGCGCAGTGGCGACGATGTTACTTTTGGTAAAGTCGTCGCGGCGGAAGCAGAGCGCACATAACTCGACTACCAGAAAGAGAACGAGCGAACCCGGCATCGAGGCGGCCATCGTCGCGGCGCGCGAAAGACCGATCGTGCCGCCGGCGCAACCGAGGCCGAAGATCGGCAGGCGGCGCACCGTCCGGCTAAGGTGCATTCGCTCCATCAAAAGCGCGTCCAAGCTCGGCGTCGCGATTCCGGTGGTGGAGACGACGACGATTGCATCGATTTCGTCGGGGCGCCGGCCGGCCCGTTCCAAAACGCGCAGCGTTGCCGACTCGAGCAGCTCGATCGCCGAGTCGAGATAGACTTGATTGCGTTCGGGCCAGTCGTGCAGGCGTTCGTACCACTCAATCGGCACGCACGAAAAACGCCGCTCGATTCCGGTGTTGCCGAACATGGGAAGCAGCCGAACGATTTCCCTCGATCGAGGGCCGAGCGCTAGTTCGATCCGCCGTGTAACCTCACTCTGCCCTAGAACGTACGGCGGTACGGCCGTAGCGACCGCGAGCAAGCGCGCATCGGCGCCGATACGCCCGTTCCCTCGGTCCGGCAGGGTCCCCGCGACCCGCATGGTAATGGCAACCTCCCGTGTCGTTTAGACAAGCCCCAGCGGTGCTTTTGGCGGCCCTACTATTGGGCGCCGGCAGCAAGGCCGCCCCGCTGATCATGTATTCGGCACCGGCAGGCACGCGACCAACCGGAGCCGATCGGATTCATCCGACCGATGCCGTCCTTCCCAACGGAAGAATAGCGGCACCGTCCGGGACGAGTGTTTTCGTCGGCAGCAATCCTCTGGGCCTGACACTTTCGACCGACGGACGATTCGCCATTCTCTCCAATGGAGGCATGGCGTCGGGCTGGTCGCTGACGGCGCCGCTGGGTACCCCGATCACCTCGAGCGCCTCGCTCACCGTCGTGGATACGCGCAGCATGCGCATCGCCTCGGTCTATCACGCGCCGGCGACATCCTTTTTTATGGGGGTCGCGTCGGCTCGCGATCCGGGCAATCCAGCGCAAACGATCGTATTCGCCTCGGACGGCGCCGCGGGAAAGGTGCGCATCTTCAATCTGGATAGCGCCGGCACGCTCAGCGAAGTGACGGCGATTGCGCTCTCGGCCGATCCGGCCCATCGTGCATTTCCAGCCCAGATCGCCGTAACGCCGGATAATCGAACGGCTTACGTTGCCAATAATCTCGGCAACTCGGTCGTTGCCATTGACATACCCTCGCGCGCGGTGCGGCGCTCGGTTCCGGTAGGAGACTTCCCGCTCTACGTTGCCGCCGGCAAGTCCAGCGTTGTGGCATCGGGCACCGGGCTTGCCGCTTACGCACCGGTCGTACCGCCGGCACTCCGGCCGCAGTTTGCCGTTCCGAACTTTGATCCGGCAAAATCGTCGGCGCTCTCCGTTCTCGGCGTCGCCGGCGGAAGCGCGACCGACCCCACGACGGTACCGATGGATGCGGCGCCTGACGGCTCGAAGGTCGTCGGCGGTGCGGCTCCGGGCGCAGCGGTCATCAGCCGGGACGGAAGCTTGGCCTACGTCGCAATGGCGAACGTCGATCGCGTCTCGGTCGTTGCACTCGCCGGAGCGCCGCGCGTCGTGCGCGGCTTAGACCTGCGCCTCTACCCGGGAGCGCCGTACGGTGCGCAACCGAGTGCCGAGGCGCTCAGTCCCGACGGCAAGCGTTTGTACGTTGCGCTCGCGGGCCTTAACTCCGTTGCCGTTCTTGACGCGCGCAAACCGACGCGCTATCGCTACGGCCTGATTCCCACGGGCTGGTATCCAACGGCGCTCGCGCTCTCGAGCAACGGCCGCTACCTCTTCGTCGCCGGCGGCAAAGGCGTCGACGGCTGGGGATTGCTACAACGCGTCGATCTGAAGCACACCCCGCTGATAAAAACCACGCTCGCCGCGCTGCGCTATAATCGCACGCCGAGCGCCGCGCAGTTCAATCCGGTCATTCCGCCGCTGCAATCAAACAAGCGCAGCGAAGTGATCGATCACGTCGTCTGCATCGCGGTCGGCACGCAAGGCTACGACGCCGCGCTCGGCGACCTCAAGGACGCCGCGGGCCTTCCCCATGGAAACGGCGATCCGAGCTTTGCACGCTATCCGGAGAGCATCACACCCAATCTTCACGCTTTGGCGCGCACCTACGCTTTGGCGGATAACTTTTACGCACCCGATCCCGATCTCGACATCGCGCGTCACTACGCCACGGCCGGCGAGACGACGCTCTACGAGCAGCTGGTTGCCGTCGCCGGGGCCGCGCGCGCCCCGATGGTGGACCACGGCTCCGATCCCGAGGATTACGGCCGGGAAGGGTATCTTTTCAACGCGTTCTCGCGGGCGGGATTGACGTACCGTGATTACGGTGGGCTGCTGCGCCTCTCGGGTTGGGACGGCTTGCAATACAATCTCGACGTTCCGGCGCTGGCCGCGCTCGACGGCAACGTGGATCTAGACTACGGAACGTGGAATCCGAAGGTTACCAACGTCATGCGGGCTGCGGAGTTCGAGCGCGACATGCAGAGGTACGTCTCCGCCGAGCGCATGCCGAACTTTACCTTCGTATGGCTGCCCACCCTCGAAGGGAATGCCGGCGCCGCCGACGGCGATAAGGCCGTAGGCAAGATCGTGGACTATCTTTCGCGTACGCCTCATTGGAGCTCGACGGCGATCTTCATCGTACCCGAGGGCCTGCAGGGCGCGGTCGATCACGTCAACGCCCTGCGAAGTTACGCGCTGGTCGTCTCGCCGGTCGCACGGCGAGGCTACGTCGGCGACGCCCATTTGAGCGTCGGCAGCGTGGTGAAGACCGAGGAGGAGATTTTTGGTTTGCCCGCACTCACGCTCAACGATTTGCTCGCGTCGGATATGGCGCCGTTCTTTGCCGATTCCCCAACCCCCGAACCATATCAGGCACAATGACGACGAAACGTGAGGTTGGATTCGGTCCCCGGCTGATCGCTACGCCGACGGGGCGCCTGCACACCGCGCTGCTGGTGAAGCCTTCGATCGCGATTGAAAGCGGTACGTCTCTCATCGGAGAGCCGGGCGCGTTCTATTCGCGTGCGCTGGAACAGCACGCCGCACTGCGAAGCACGCTCGAGTACTTCGGCGTGGACGTGATCGAGGTCGAGCCTCGCGGGAACGATCCGTACGAGATTAGCGCCGGCGATGCAGCCGTGCCGTTCGAAGACGGCGCCGTGATGATGCGCCTAAGCGCCCTGTCGCGCCGCGCGGAAGTGGACCGGATGCAGGCCGAGCTCGCGCGCTTGGACGTTCCAATCGCGGGGCACATCGAAGGACCGGGATTGCTCGACGGCAACGACGTGATCGTGGCGGGCGAGACGGTCTTCCTCGGCGCCGGAGGGCGAGGCAACGAGATCGGCCGTGCCGGTTTCGCGCAGCTCGCTCGCGCGCGCGAGTTTCGCGTCGTCGAAGTAAAGCTCGCGTCAGACGCCGGCGCATTGCGTTCGGTGGCGACTGCGGTTGCGCCCGATACCATCGTGGTTGGCGAAGACAAAGCCGATCCGTCCGCCTTTGCCGGTTTCAAGACCGTCGTGCTGCCGCGCGGTGAGGAGCGGGCCGCCGGCGCGTTACTCTTGGACGAGCGGCACGTAATTGCGGACATTCGTTATCGCACCGCCCTGGGCACGATGCGTCGCGCCGGAATCGGCGTCGAAGCAATCGATCTCTACGAATTCACCAAGCTCGGTCTGACCCCGTCGATGCTGACGCTCGCTCTTCGGCGCGAGTAAGCTCGCCCGGGCAGCATGCGAATCGCGGTCCTCTCCGATCTTCACGGTAATCTCTTAGCGCTCGACGCCTGTCTCGCCGACTTGGAATCTCAGGGTGGAGCCGAGGCCATCGTCGTAGCCGGCGATCTCTGTTTGGACGGGCCGAAGCCCAAGAAAGTCTTACAGCGCCTGGAAGAGATCGGCGCGGCGTGCGTGCGCGGGAACAAGGATCGCTACCTTTACGACGATTCCGCGACCGAGAAGCTCTCCAGCGGAGAGATGGCTCAGGTCGGGTGGACGCGGCGCGACTTGGGCGAGCGATGGCTCGGGTGGCTGCGAGAACTCCCCTTCGCACTGCGCATCGGCGAAGACGAAAACCAACTGTTGATCGTGCACGCCAATCCGCTCAACGACGACGAACATCTCTGGCCCGACGCCGACGATGCCACGCTGACGAGACTCGTCGGCGACGAGCACGCCACGGCTATTGCTTTTGGTCACTTGCATCTGCCCTACGTTCGAATTTGGAAAGGGCGGATGCTGGTCAACGTCGCTTCGGCCGGGTTGCCCAAAGACGGCGATCCCCGCGCCTGTTACGCGATCTTCACCGAACGCGACGCCGGCTGGCAGGTGAAGCACCGGCGGGTAGCCTTCGACGTTAAGCGCGTCGCAACCCAGCTGGCCGATAGCGGGATTCCGGAGAGTGCGGACCTTATCGCCACCCTTCGCCGCCACCGGTATAAACGATTAAAGAACATAATTCCCTAACGTTCGCGGCGCCTGCCGTCGAAATCGAGCATCTCGTCAAGCGGTACGGCACCTTTACCGCCGTTGACGGCATCTCGCTGCGCGTCGGTGCCGGCGAGTTCTTCGGCTTCCTCGGCCCCAACGGCGCGGGTAAGACGACGACCATCAACGCGATCGTCGGCCTGGCGCGCACGAGCTCCGGCACGATTCGCATCTTTGGCCACGACAACGAGCGGGATTGGCGCGAGGCGCGGCGTCAGGTCGGACTCTCGCCGCAAGAGTTCAATTTCGACCGGTATCTCTCGCTGCGCGACGTTCTTATTTACGCCGCCGGCTACTACGGGCTGCGAGGCAAAGAGGTCGACGAGCGCGCCGACATGCTCCTCGAGCGCTTCGGGCTCGCGTCGCACGCGCATCTCGAGTACACCAAAATTTCGGGCGGCCAAAAACGACGGCTCTCGCTCGCCCGCGCGCTGATTCACGAGCCCAAACTGCTGATTCTCGACGAGCCGACCGCCGGCGTCGACGTCGAGCTGCGGCTCGAGTTGTGGGAGTGGCTTCGCGCCCTCAATGCCGACGGAATGACGATCTTCTTGACGACGCATTATCTGGAAGAGGCCCAGGAACTCTGCCGCCGCATCGCCATCATCCGCGGCGGACGCATCGTTACCGAGCGTCCAACCGAAGAACTGCTCGCCGACGGCGCATCGTTGCAAGACGTCTTTTTGGAGCTTACCCGCAATTAACAACGTCGGACTCTGGACGCTAGTCAAGCGCGAGATGGTTCGCAGCCTCAAGATCATCAATCAGGTGATCTGGCCGCCGATCATCACGACGCTACTTTACGTTTTCGTCTTCGGTCTGGCGATCGGCAGCCGGATCTCGAGCGTCGACGGCGTTACCTACGCGCAGTTCTTGATTCCTGGACTGATCGTGCTCCAGGTTATCGACGCGTCATACGGCGAGTGCTCCAGCTCGCTCTTTCAAGGGCGGTTCATGAACTCGATCCAGGAGCTTTTGATCGCGCCGATCTCGGCCTTTGAAATGGTCGCCGGGTTCGTTCTAGGCAGCTTGGCCCGCGCGTTCCTCATCGCCGGCTTGATTACCGTGCTCGGCGTCGTGCTGGTGCACAGCGTGCCGCGCGATTGGGCGCTGTATCTTGCCGTCATCGCGCTGGTTTCGATTTGGTTTTCGGCGCTCGGGCTAATCTTCGCCCTTTTGGCCGAGAAGTTCGACCACATCGCCATTCTGACGACGTTCGTTATCACTCCGCTGACCTTCGTCGGAGGCGTATTTACCTCGGCGAAGATGCTGCCGCCGGCGCTACGGAATTTCGAGCTCTTCAACCCGATCTTCTATACGATCGACGCCTTTCGACGCAGCTATACCGGACAGAGCTACCTCTCGCTCGGATTCTCCATCGGAATGATTGTATTTTTCACGGCAATCTCACTTGCAATAGTCTTGCGCATGATGGCAACAGGTTATAAACTTCGTACGTGATGACCGTATTGGCCGTACTGCTCGTGCTTGCTGCGCCGACCGTGCGTCTCGCGATCGCGCCATGGACGGGCTCGGACCTGCAGACGACCAGCGCGCACGCGGCAAAGTACCGTTTGGACGTGAGCGGGCGTCCCAACGCATCGGTCCGCCTGCAGGCATCGGGCGTAGCCAACGGTTGGCTCGCGGCGTTCTGCACGCCCAGCTTCTGTTCGCCCAAGACGGTCGACGTGCGCCTGCCCGCGTCGGGCCAAGCCGTCGTTCAGTTCGAACTTATTCGCGAAGCGGCCGACGCACCTAAGGCGAGCGCCGCCACCATCAGCGAGAGCGCCGGCGCCTCGGTGCACGTTCCCGAGGCTTACCGCGACTAGCTAAAGAACGGATTGTGCTCTTTTTCGAGCTCGATCCGCGTCGGCGGGCCATGTCCGGGCATTACCGCCGTTTCTCCCGGAAGCGTGAAGATCTTACTGCGGACGCTGTTGAGAATATTCTCGTACGTGCTCACCTCGCCGTACGCGCCGCCGACGCTGGCGGCGAAGAGCGTGTCCCCCGAGAATAGCGTTCCGCCGAACAGATAACACGACGAACCATCGGTGTGTCCGGGCGTGTGCAGCATGCGAATCGTCGAGGTCTCGCCGAAGGGCAGCGTTTCACCGTCACCCAGCATCACCGCAATATCGGCCAACGGACCGATGGCACTCACGTCGAGCTCGTTCATCACGATCTGCGCCTCCGGAAAGGCGTTGGCCACGGCCGAGGTCGCATCGCAGTGATCGGGATGTTTGTGGGTGATCAAAATATACTGTAAGTGGTAGTCCCCGTCGCGCAGCACCCGCAAGAGGTTCTCGGGGATTCCGGCGGGATCGACCAGCGCCGCCCGGCGCCCTTGCTCGAGGAAGAAGACGTAACCGTTGCTCGGATGTGGATCCTGCGGGTGGCGGCGAACGCCGGGGAGAGATATCGGGGGCGGCGCCCAGCGCTGCGCCGCGCTATCGGCCAGTTTTCCGCCGTCCAGCCGGAGAACTTTTGCGACCGCGCGTGCCTGCGCATCGTCGGCCGTCCCGTCCTCTTTCAGCCAGCGCTCGATGCTTGCGCGATCGATGCCGCTCGTGCCGGCGAGCTTCGCCGAGTCGATTCCGGTGCCGCGCATCGCCTTGCGCAGGACGTCGCTAAAATTATCTTCCAGGGGTATCTGCTGGTCGTTCATGTCGAGTCCTTCGACGCACCGTCTCCGGCCTCTGCAACCGGGATGACGCCGTCCGAGTCGAAGGAAGCGGGCATGGAACGGGTCATCATCATTGGGTCGGGGCCGGCAGGACTGACGGCCGCCGTTTACGCTGCACGAGCAAATCTACGTCCGCTGGTATTAGCCGGCGGTCTTTATGGCGGTCAGCTCATGCTAACGACCGAGGTCGAGAATTATCCCGGCTTTCCCGAGGGAATCCAAGGCCCGGATTTGATGATCCGTTTTCGCGAGCAGGCCGAGCGCTTCGGCGCGCGCGCCGAAAACGTCGACGTAACTTCGGTCGACTTCGGAAAACGGCCCCACGTCGTGCGCACCTCCGAGGAGCAATACGAAGCCGAGACGGTGATCGTCGCGACCGGAGCCAGCGCCCAATGGCTCGACGTTCCGGGCGAAGAGCGCTTGCGCGGCCGCGGCGTCTCCAGTTGCGCGACGTGCGACGGCGCGTTCTTTCGCGACAAAGGCATCGTCGTGGTCGGGGGCGGCGACTCTGCCGCGGAAGAGGCACTCTTTCTGACGCGCTTCGGCCGGCGGGTGACGCTGATCCATCGTCGCGACCGGCTGCGCGCCAGCAAAATCATGGCCGACCGCATGCAGGCCAACGCGAAGATCGGTTTTCTTTGGAATACGGTCGTCGAAGAAGTGTTGGGAGAGACCCACGTTACCGGGTTGCGTTTACGTAACCTGCTGGACGGCAGTACCTACGATTTCGAGACCGACTCGCTCTTCGTAGCGATCGGCCACACCCCCAACACCGAAGTCTTCGTCGGTCAACTCGACTTGGATGGACGCGGCTACATCGTCTCGCCCGACGGGACCTCTACCAACGTAGAGGGCGTCTTTGTGGCCGGCGACGTGAACGATCATCGCTATCGTCAAGCCGTTACGGCGGCCGGCGCCGGGTGCCGGGCGGCAATGGACGCGGAGAAGTATCTCGAGGCGATGGAGTTTCCGATGAAGCCGGCGGTAGCGACGAGCGCGAGCTGAACTCGGCGATGGCGGATCTCATTTTTTCGTGGAGTCCGTGGTGCCTGCCGGTACTCATGCTCGTGATATTAGCGATGGCAATCGAGCTTCCGTATCAATTCTGGCGCCCGCTCAAGGCATCGGCGCACACCGATGCCTTCAATGCGCTCCAAGCCGGTTTGCTCACGTTGGCTTCGTTCGTCTTGGGCCTTTCTTTTGCTCAGGCCTCGTCGCGATTCGATGCCCGGCGCGAGCTGGTCGTCAAAGAAGCCAATGCAATCGGTACGACCTGGCTGCGCGCCGATCAGCTCCCTCCCGCCCGGGCCGCGGCGTTTCGGCAAATTCTGACGGCCTATACGGCGATTCGTCTAAAAGCGTACGAGACGCCGCGAAGCCCGGCGCTCTACCGCCAGGCAATCGACCAAAGCGACGACGACCAGTCACAGTTGTGGTCCCTCGCGTCGAGCGCTCTTCGCGAGCGGCCGAACGATCTTGGTCTTTCGCTCTTGATGGAAACTCTCAACGATACCATCGACGTTTCGGCCGAACAGCTCCAGGCCTTGACGACTCACGTGCCGACCGCGGTGGTGGAGCTGACCCTGGTACTCGTTATCTTGGGTGCTTTATCGCTCGGGCTGCGCTTTGCTATCGACAAAGCAAGGCCGGCCGCTTTGAGCGCCATTTACGTCGTTGCTTGCGTCGTCGTCATTAGCATGATGGTCGACTATGACCGGCCGCAAACGGGATTCGTCAAGGTGAACCTCAGCCCGATCCGCGTCCAGTTGCAGAGCATGCAGAAGTCGCCCTAACGAGCGCGGCGCTGCAGCAGATCAGCCAGCGCCTCACTAAGGCGCGAAAACTCAAACGCATAGCCGAGCGCGCGAGTTCGTTCGGGTAAAACGCGCTGACCTTGCAGTAGCGCGCCGGCGCCCTCTCCGAGTATCGCTCGCAAGGCAACCGTCGGAACCGGCAGAAACGCCGGACGGTGGAGCTCCGCTGCAAGCGTCTTGGTGAACTCGGCGTTGGTCACGGGGTTTGGCGCAGTGGCATTGAGCGGGCCGGAAGCCTTGTCGATCGCCATCAGGTAGATGCCGGTAATGTCGCCGGCATGAATCCAGGAGAACCATTGGCGGCCGCTTCCGATCTTGCCGCCAAGGCCCGCGCGGAAAGGCACAAGCATTTTTGGCAGCGCGCCGCCGCCGGTTCCCAGCACGACACCGGTGCGAACGCACGCGACGCGCATGCCGAGATCGGCCGCGCGCTGCGCTTCGCGCTCCCACTCGGCACAGACGCGCGCCAAGAAATCATCTCCAGAGGGACTCTCCTCGACGAACGTCGCCGACTCGCTGGTTCCGTAGTATCCGATGGCCGACGCGGTCACGTAGGTTGAGGGGCGCTTGGGCTGCTGCGCCAGCGCCTCGATGAACCGCCGCGGCAAGTCGACCCGGCTCTCTTTGATGCGGCGCTTTACCGCGTCGTTCCAGCGCTGCGCGACCGGTTCTCCGGCGAGATTAACGATGGCGTCGCAGGAGGCGGCGAACGCGGCTGCGGCTTTCGGCTCGCGTAGCGTTGCGGTGAGAACGTCGTCGCCGCGAGCGCGCAGCGCCGAGGCCAGACGGCCGCCGATAAACCCGCTCGCTCCAAGGATCATAACTTTCACGCCGTTTAGATTCCGCCGATGAAACGGCCAGGATTGAGCGTGCGATTGGGATCGAAGCGCGCTTTGAGCGCCTTCATCTGTTCCAGTGCGGCCGGCGGTTCGCCCCAAACGCTCAGCGACGCACGGTGCGCGTGTTTACTTGCAAAAACTCGCGCGCGCGGCTGCAGCTCGTGCAGGGCTTCGTCGAAGGTCTCGATCTTCGCTCCGAGCGCAAGCGGGTCGGCGCCGCTCACGCGCACGACGGCGTCGCCATTCATCGCGTCGACGAGGCTCTCCGCGTTGAGTTCGTGGCGGAGTGCGAGCGCCTCGACCTCGAGCGCACAGCGTTCGGCGCCGCTGCCGAGCGCGGCGATTCCATACGTAACGGAACGTTCGCCCGAGCAGGCGACGTAGGCGTCGACGATCCGCTCAAACGATGTGCGCGCTCCGGCGTCGATTACCCGCGTCTCGGGGACGCCGGCCCGCCCGAGCGCCGAACGGATCTCTAGCGTAGATCGCTCGAGCAACGCATCGCTGCCCTCAATCAAAGCAAAAATTCGTCCTTCGTCGCCGTCCTCGCCATCGACCGCGTTGTCGAAGCCGCGCACGATGAATGCCGCCGATGGGCGAATCGAAAGACCGGCGAGCTGCAGTGCGGCGCGCTCGCGCGTCCGCTCGGGGAGTGGCGCGAGAAAACAACGTGCGTGCGGCGGCATCGGAATAGTTTTGAAATTTGCCTGCACCAAGACGCCGAGCGTACCGAAGGAGCCGACGTAGAACCGGCTCATGTCGTAACCGGCGACGTTCTTCACCACCATACCGCCCGCGCGGGCGATCGTTCCGTCGGCGAGGACGATCGTCGAACCAATGAGATAATCGCGGACGCGTCCGTACAGATGGCGGCGCGGACCAGCCCATCCCGCGGCCAGCGTACCGCCGACCGTTGCGTAGAGCGGCTGCGGCGCGTCGAACGGCACGAACATTCCCTGCGCGGCGAGCAGCGTCGCTACGTCTTGCAGCGGCGTTCCCGCTCGAACGGCGAGCGTGAGATCGGCCCGCTCGTTGGCCGCGACGCCGCGTAGCGCCGTGATGTCGAGCGTAACGTCGACGCGCTCCGGCGGAAGGCTCATGCCTTCCAGCGTGTTGCCGCCGACGATCGAGACTTTTTCTCCCGCGCGATCGCACGCCCCGACGATTTCGCAGACCGCTTCGGGACTCGCAGGCGCGAGCCGCTCCCGAACGGCTTTCACGGCGCCTTTACCTCGGCGCACTGGGTACCGCTGGGAAAGATCTTCTCGGGATTGAGCATTCGCGCCGGATCGAAGACGTCACGGACGCGTCCCATCGTCGCGAGGTCGGCGGTCGAGTAGACCCGCGTCATGGCATCGCGCTTCTCCCAGCCGACGCCATGCTCCCCGCTGATCGTCCCGCCCAAGTCAATCGCCGCTTGAAGTATGACGTTTCCGGTCTCCACTACCGCGGCCACTTGCTTGCGCTCGCGGCGGTCATACATCAGGAGCGGATGCAGATTGCCGTCGCCGGCGTGAAAGACGTTGCCGACGACGATGCCGTTCTGCGCGGCCGCCGCCTCGACGGCGCGCAGAGCTTCCGGCAGCTTGCTGCGCGGCACGCACACGTCTTGCGTGTAGTAGTTGGGTGCGATGCGCCCGGTCGCACCAGCGGCGCCCTTGCGTCCGGCCCAGAGGGCGTCGCGCTCGGCTTGGCTGCTCGCGCTGCGCCAAGATCGCGCGCCGTGTTCGCGGGCGATCGCCTCGATGGCCGCTTCGCTCGACGCGACATCTTCGCGGAGACCGGCGTGCTCGACGAGCAGAATCGCGGCGGCTTCGGTCGGGTAGCCGGCGTGAAACGCGGCCTCGACGGCCCGGGTGATGACCGCGTCCATGATCTCGAGAGCGGTTGGAACGATGGCTGCCGCGATAATTGCCGAAACCGCGGCCGACGCAGATTCGAGATCGTCGAAGGCGACGACTGCCACGCGCACGTCTTCGGGAAGCGTCATCAGCTTCAGCCACGCCGAGGTGACGATTCCCAGCGTACCCTCGCTGCCGACGAGCGCCGCGGTGAGATCGTAACCGGCGTCGTCGAGGCTGGTAGTGAAGACTTCGCCCGACGCGTCGACGACTTCCAAGCCGGCGACGTGATTGACGGTTGTGCCGTAGGATAGACAGTGCGGTCCGCCGGCGTTGGTAGCAATGTTGCCGCCGATCGTCGCGATGAGCTGCGATGAGGGATCGGGCGCGTAGAAGAGGCCGCTCGACGCGGCATAGCGGGACAACTCGCGATTGATGAGCCCGGGCTGGACGCGCGCGCGCCGGTTCGCCACGTCGAGCTCGAGAACGCCGTTCATCCGCGCGAACGAGAGAACGATTCCGCCCTGCATCGGCACCGCGCCGCCGCAGAGGCCGGTTCCCGCACCTCGCGCCACGATCGGTTCGCCGCAATCGCGGGCGATCTTGACGATGGCGCAGACGTCGCGTGTGGATTGCGGCAAGACGACCGCGCTGGGCCGGCCGCCGTCGGTATACGCGTCGAACGAGTATGCGGCGAGATCTTCGGGTTCCGTCTTGACGGCGCCGGCTCCGAGAGCGTCGACCAACCGTTCGCGCAACACGATCAGTACAGCAGATATCTTCGGCGCAGCGCTTCGAACTCGGTGGTTCGCGGACGCCACTGCGCTAAAATCGTCTCCGCGCTCGCTCCGGCGGTAAAGCTGCGGCGGAACGTGTCGGTACCCCAATCGCGATCGAGTCCCGAGGGGCTCTTGATTTGAATCGCGCGCGGAAAGAGATCGCGAATTGCCACGGCGATCTCGACCGCGGTGCGCACCGCGTAAAAACGTCGCGGATCAAAGACGATAAGCTCCACGCCGGTCAGTTCGCGGCTTTGCCAAAAACCGGTCAGCGGCGACCAGGCCGCCGGCCGAAACCAGACCCCGGGAAGATTTCGTCCGTTAAGGCGGCCGGCGAGCTTTGCGCCGTCAATGCCCGAAGCGCCGGCGAGAAAGAACGGCTTGGTAAAACCGCTGCCGTTGTTGATGCCGAGCCCGTCGATGAGCCCGGTGCCCGGGTAGACAATCGTGGTCTGCCACAGCGGAACATTCGGCGAGGTCATCACCCACTGCAGACCCGTGTCGGGCCACAGCATCGTCCGCCGCCAGCCCTCCATGCGCACCACGCGCAGCTTCGCACCGATGCCGAAGTAATCGTTGAAGAGACCGGCGAGTTCGCCGACGGTCATGCCGTGGCGGTCCGCAATCGGATAGAGTCCGATGAACGATTCGAAGGCCTTCTCGAGTACGGGCCCCTCGACGATCGTTCCACCGGTCGGATTTGGACGGTCGAGCACCCAGAACTCTTTGCCGAGATCGTGGGCGCTCTGCATCGCATAGGCCATGGTAGAGACGTACGTATAGGCGCGCGCACCGACGTCTTGAATGTCGAAGAGCAGAACGTCGACGCCGTCGAGCATCGCCGCGTTAGGATGGCGCGAGGCTCCATAAAGACTGTACACCGGAAGGTGCGTCTGGGGATCGACGTACGATGCCACCGACGCACCCGCGCCGCGGTCACCGCGAAAGCCGTGCTCGGGTGCGTAAATGCCCTTGAGGCGAATGCTGCCGTGATCCAGAATTGCATCAACGATTGAAACGAGGCCGGACGTCACGCCGCTCTGATTCGTGATGACGCCGACGCTTCGTCCGTGCAAGTCGCGCCATGCGCTTCGTAGGAAGACGTCGTCGCCCAACGCGATGGCGGCAGCCGGCAGCGGCTGCGAGACTCCCCGCGCGCCGGCGGCTAGGCAGAACGCGCCGGTGCCGGCCAGAAACTCTAAGCGGCGCAGACCGCGCGCGCTCATGCGAAACGCGGCTCGACGGTACGGTGCAAGATGCCGGCGTCGTGCGCGCGAGCGAATAGGGCGCGCACGGCTTCGTGCCCGACTTGGCCCAGATCGTCGCTGAATTCGTTGACGTAAAGATCGATATGGGCACGCGTGACGTCGTCGCTCATCTCCGCCGCGTGGGCGCGCACGTAGGGCATCACCGCATCGTCGTTGGCCCGGGCGAAGGCAAGGCTGCGGCGTATTGCCCCGTCCAGCGCGCGAGCTTCGTCGTCGCCGACGTCGTCGCGTACCAAGATCGCGCCGAGCGGAACGGGCAGCAGCGTCATGTTCTCCCACCACTCGCCCAAATCGGCGATGGCGATCAGGCCCGCATCGCGATAGGTAAAGCGCGATTCGTGGATGATCAGGCCGGCATCGATCTCGCCGGCCGCGACGGCCGCGATGATGCGGTCGAAGCGCATGGTGACGGTCTTGGGTCGAGTTCCCAACGCCAGCTGCAACAGCATGAATGCCGTCGTGCGCTCGCCGGGGATAGCGATGCGCTTCTGGGCAAACTCGCTAAAGAGCGGCGGCGCCGCGGCCGGACGCGCCACCAGCAGAGGTCCGCAGCCGCGCCCCAGCGCTCCGCCGGCCGCGAGAATACGATAGCGGTCCATCAAAAACGGAATCGCGCCGTAGCTTACTTTCGTCAGCTCGTGCGTTCCCCGCTCGGCCGCGTTATTGAGTTCTTCGATGTCGGCCAGTTCGACTCGCACCTCCGGCGCATCGGCGAGCAGGCCGTTGGCCAGCGCGGCGAAGATATACGTGTCGTTGGGGCACGGCGAGTAGGCGAGGGAACGGACCACTACCATTCACCCGCATCGCAGACTTCCAAGAGCGCGGCGAGCGCGCGTTGCAATCCGATCATACCCGCTTCGAAGTTCCAGCCGCTCGATTCACGGCCTCCGCAGCGGTTCGATATCCCGCGCAATTCGATGGCTGCAATGCCGGCAAGCTCGGCCGCGCGGAGGGCGGCGAAACCTTCCATGGATTCGACCTGCGCGCCGCATCCGGCCAGGCGGCGGGCCGTCG
>DATAPM010000298.1:0-2159 GCA_036265225.1 Vulcanimicrobiaceae bacterium | reverse complement strand
TAGGAGAGGCCGGTTTCACTGTCTGTAAAGGCGTCGTAACGAACGAATCCGGCGCGCGAGATGTCGGCGCCCGCCAAGGCCTCCAGCTCGTCGACGCGCGCGGCAATGCGTTGCAAGGTATCTTTTGCACTGCGCTGATCGTCTTCGATCGCACCGAGGCGTAGGGCCGCGCCGGCCCCGCCGCCGATCAGCCCGTCATGGAGCTCGAGCAATTCCCGCATCCGCGCCATCGCCGGACGCACGACGGCGGCGTGGTAGATTCCCAGAGCCACGAGGGCTCCGGCAAGAGCGGCCGCGGCGGCATAGATAGTAACCGGCTGCATCCTTATAATATCCGAATAGATTCGATCAGGAACCACGACGAGAGTCAGGTGGATCACGGCACCCGTAAGGGCTCGCTTACCGTTGCTACCTTCCGGTCCTGGCGGGGTTCACGAGGTTACGCCGCGTGAAGCCCAACTCCCATCATGGCCACGACATGATACCATACGGCCATGATTCGCGCGGTGACGATGGCAGCCGTCGTGGCGGCGATGGGTACGATGCAGCTGCATAGTGCCGACTTCTCGGCCGGTGCCACCCTGGCGCAAGTGTTTATGGCAACCGACTGTGGCGGCCGCAACCGCTCGCCGCAGCTGACCTGGACGGATCCGCCGGCCGGCGTCAAGTCGTTCGCCTTGGTGATGCACGATGCCGACGCGCCGATCGCGGGTGGTTTCTACCACTGGATCGCATACAATCTCCCGGCCCAGACGCACGAGCTTCCCTCGGGCGCGGAACTGCATGCGGACCAGCTCGGCAATACATCGCTGGGAAAAACCGGCTACTATGGCCCGTGTCCGCCGGCGGGCCCGGCCCATCATTATACTTGGACGATTTACGCGCTGGACGTGGCGCATATCGCAGCCGGGACGCCGCTCGACAACGCGAAGCTTCAAAAGCAGATCGACGGCCACGTGCTGGCACGCGCCGTGCTCGAGGCGACGGCGTCAAGGCCCTAGGGCCGTCGCGTCGAACGGCGACGGCGAAATGGACGAAGTGATCATCAAAGCCCGCGAGAGCGGCCCATACCTGATTCGTGGAACGTTTACGCTAACCGACGCCGACGGTAATCCGTACACGGTGCAAGGCCCCAACGTGGCACTCTGCCGTTGCGGCGGATCGCAGACCAAGCCGTTCTGCGACGGAACGCACCGCACTAATGGTTTCGCGGCAACGGAGCGCGCCGTAGTTCCAGAAGCGGTGCCCGAAGCGAGCGCATAATGCCATCGTACGTTCGCGCCGGTTCGCTTCCGCACAAGCGGCACATTCAGTTCCGCCGCCCCGACGGCGGCCTCTACGCGGAAGAGCTCTTCTCGACCAAAGGCTTTGAGAGCGTCTACTCGCTCCTCTACCACCTTCGCCCGCCAACGGCGACGCTGGACGTCAAACCCTGGGAGCGGCGTCCGATTCGTCTCGATCCCAACGAGCCGTTGCGCAACCGGCATTTCAAGACGCACGTGCTTCCGCTGGAAGAGACGGATGCCATCGAGTCGCGCACGCCGCTGCTCGGCAACAGCGATATTCTCATATCCGTGGCGCGAGCGGGCCGGCCGATGGAATACTTCTATCGCAACACCGGCGGCGACGAGCTGCTCTTTATTCATCACGGCGCGGGATTTCTCGAAACGCAGTTCGGTGAGCTCGCCTACCGCGAACGCGACTATCTCGTCATACCAACCGGAACGACCTACCGCATCGTCCCCGCCTCGGACACGCGCATGCTGGTGCACGAGTGCAGCGGCAACGTAAAAATTCCGCGGAAGTACCGCAACGAGTACGGTCAGCTCGAAGAACACGCGCCGTATTACGAGCGCGACTTTCGCGTGCCGGCGCTCAAAGCGCCGGTCGAAGCGCAAGGCGAATACGAGATCCGCGTGACCAATGCCGGCCGCAACGCAATCTATGTGGTGCAGAATCATCCTTGCGACGTTATCGGCTGGGACGGCTACTGTTACCCATACGCCTTCAACGTCGACGAGTTCGCGCCAATTACCGGAAAGCTGCATCAGCCGCCGCCGGCTCATGCGACGTTCGAAGCGCCCGGTGCCGCCTTCTGTGCCTTTGTGCCGCGCCTCTTCGACTATCATCCGCTGGCGATACCCGTCCCGTACAATCAC
>DATAPM010000297.1:0-2683 GCA_036265225.1 Vulcanimicrobiaceae bacterium | reverse complement strand
GGCAATCTGCGCGCGCACCTACGTGCTGCAACGCAGCGACCCGCGGCGCGCCTACGACGTGGTACCGTCGCAACTCGATCAAGTCTATACCGGGATGGCGGGTGAGGCGCCCGGAGCGGTCGCTGCCGTCGACGCGACCGCCGGCCGCGTGCTGAAGTTCGGCTCGGGTTTCGCGCAAGTAGCGTATTCGTCGTGCTGCGGCGGACACACCGAAGCCTCGTCGGATGCGTGGGGCGGATCGCCGCTGCCGTATCTTGGCGGCGTCGCCTGCACGTCGTGCACCGGCTCGCCCAACTATCGCTGGGCCGCCAATCTCGAGCTCGATGCCGTTGCCGCGCACTTTCCCGCGCCCCTCGAGCCACTTGGCGAACTGCAAGATCTGCGCGTGACCGCTTACGATCGCAGCGGCCGCGCGCGTGGTTTCGAACTCGTCGCGGCGAACGGCAGCGCTACCGTCGGCGCAACGGCTTTCCGGCTTACGGTCGGAGCGCGTGTGCTCCGCAGCCTGCTGGTGACGAGCCTGCGGCGCACGCCCGACAAAACGGCGATCCTCGTGGACGGTGGCGGGCTCGGGCACGGCGTCGGGCTCTGCCAGTGGGGAGCGCGCGGCATGGGGCAGAGCGACGCCGACGCCAACGCCATCCTCGCGCTCTACTTTCCCGGAACGGTTATCGGCAATTACGACCGATGAGCGGCTCACCGCTGCTTACGATTACGATCTGCCGCAAGAGCTGATCGCGCAACATCCGGCTGCGCAGCGCGATGCCAGCCGATTAATGGTACTCGAAGGCGGCGCGACGCAGCATCGCCGGTTCAGCGATCTTCCCGCATTGTTGAAATCCGGCGACTTGCTCGTGCTCAACGAGACGCGCGTCATTCGCGCGCGCCTGCTCGCGCGACGCGCCGGAGGCGGGAGCGCCGAACTGCTCTTACTACATCCGGCACGGTCGATGCGCTACGATGCATCGGCGTTGCGCTGGATCGCGCTGACGCGTCCTGCGCGGCGACTCCGTCCCGGCGCCCGCGTTACTTTCGACGGCTTGGGCGAGGCCGTCATCGTTGCAGAGCTCGCCGAAGGGATGCGTGAAGTCGAGCTTCGGCTTCGCGTCCCCTTCGAAGAGTTTCTTCAGGCCGCCGGACGGATGCCGCTGCCGCCGTACATTCACAACGAATCCGCCGAAGCGCAAGAGCGCTATCAGACCGTCTTTGCCCGCGCTCCCGGAAGCGTCGCCGCGCCGACCGCATCGCTGCATTTTACTCCCGAGCTGCTCGAGGTTCTGAAGGCGGGCGGCGTCGAGATCGCGCGGCTCTCGCTCGACGTAGGGCTCGGCACATTTCGTCCGGTCAACGCCGAGTCCGTGAACGAGCACGTCATGCACGCCGAGGCTTACGCGATCTCTTCCGTGGCGGCGTCGGCGATCGAGCGGGCCCGCCGCGCAGGACGCCGAATCGTCGCCGCCGGCACCACCGTCGTGCGAGCTCTCGAAGGCAACCTTCAAGCTTTCGGACGTATTGAGGCCGGCGAGCACGAGACCGATTGCTTCATTTCGCCGGGCTTTACGTTCGGCGTCGTCAATGCCATGATCACCAACTTTCACTTGCCGCGCTCGACGCTGCTGATGATGGTGAGCGCCTTTGCCGGACGCGAACGCATTCTGCACGCCTATGCCGAAGCAATCGCGCATGGTTACCGCTTTTACTCCTTCGGCGACGCAATGCTGATCCTCTGGGAGTGTCATCATCCCGAGCCTGTCGAAGGATGAAATACGTCGGCTTTGACTCAGAAGGCGGCCCCGAAGTGCTACGCGTCAAGGAGGGCGACGCGCCGCAGGCGCGCGCCGGCGAAGTGCTGATCGCCGTGATCGCGGCGGGCGTTTCGCGCGCCGATACGATGCAGCGCCAGGGCAACTATCCTCCGCCGCCCGGCGCATCGCCGATATTAGGGCTCGAAGCCGCCGGCACAATCGCCGCGCTCGGCGAGGGCGTGACGCGTTGGAGAGCCGGCGACGAGGTCTGCGCACTCGTCAACGGCGGCGGCTACGCGCAGTATGTAACCGCCCCGGAAGGCCAGGTTTTGCCCGTTCCCGAGGGCTGGAGCCCGATCGAGGCGGCCAGTCTTCCGGAGAATGCCTTCACGGTTTACGACAACTTGATCACGCGCGGCCGAGCCCGTGCCGGCGAGACCGTGCTCGTGCACGGCGGCACCAGCGGCATCGGCAGCACTGCCATCATGTTTGGTAAGGCGCTGGGCGCAACGATCGTCGCCACGGCCGGCAGCGACGAGAAGTGCGCGGCTTGCCTGCGCTTCGGTGCGACCTACGCGATCAACTATCGCACTCAGGATTTCGTCGCCGAAGTGAAGCGGATTACCGCCGGACGCGGCGTGGACGTCGTAATCGACATCGTCGGCGGCGATTACGTCGCTCGCAATCTCGATGCCTTAGGCCTCGACGGTCGTCTCGTCTGCATCTCGATGCCGCGCGGACGCGTCGTCGACGTCGACTTCGGCCAGCTCTTCGCCAAACGCGGAACGATCACGGCCTCAAGCCTACGCCCCCGCACCGCGCAAGAGAAAGCCGCCATTGCGCAGGGCTTGCTCGAACACATCTGGCCGCTGCTCCCCGCTCGCAATCCAATCGCGCCAGCTATCGACTCCGTCTACTCATTCGACCGAGCCGCCGAA
>DATAPM010000296.1:0-4164 GCA_036265225.1 Vulcanimicrobiaceae bacterium | reverse complement strand
ACGCGGCGCACACGAGCGGGTGGATTCGAATGGCCTTGCCCTCGACGAGCACCGGCTCGAACGCCTGAATACCGAGGCGATGCAGCGTCGGCGCGCGGTTGAGCAGCACCGGATGCTCCTTGATGACCTCTTCGAGGACGTCCCAAACTTCCGGACGCACCCGTTCGACCATGCGCTTCGCACTCTTGATGTTGTGCGCGAGCCCGCGGTCGACCAGCTTCTTCATCACGAACGGCTTGAAGAGCTCGAGCGCCATCTCTTTGGGCAGGCCGCACTGATGCAGCTTGAGCGTCGGGCCGACCACGATGACCGAGCGTCCCGAATAGTCGACGCGCTTGCCGAGCAGGTTCTGACGGAAGCGTCCCTGCTTACCTTTGAGGATGTCGGAGAGCGATTTGAGCGGACGATTGTTCGGACCCGTGACCGGACGGCCGCGTCGGCCGTTGTCGATCAGCGCATCGACCGCTTCTTGCAGCATGCGCTTTTCATTCTTGATGATGATCTCGGGCGCGTTGAGCTCGAGCAACCGCTTGAGACGGTTGTTGCGATTGATCACGCGGCGATAGAGATCGTTGAGGTCGGAGGTCGCGAAACGGCCGCCGTCGAGCTGCACCATCGGGCGAAGCTCGGGGGCGATGACCGGCACGGCTGCCAGCACCATCCACTCGGGACGGTTACCGCTATTGAGAAATGCCTCTACAACCTCGAGGCGCTTGATCGCCTTGAGGCGCTTTTGTCCGCTGGTCTCCTTGAACTCTTTGCGCAGATCTTCTTGGATGCGGCGCAGGTTGAGGTCGCGCAGCAGCTCGCGAATCGCTTCGGCGCCCATGCCGGCCTTGAAACGATTGCCGAACTTGTCGCGCGCTTCGCGATACTTCTGCTCCGAGAGCACCTCGCGCTTGGCCAGCGTCGTGTCGCCGGCGTCAATGACCACGTAGGCCGCGAAGTAGATGACCTTCTCCAGCTGGCGCGGCGACATGTCGAGCAGGATGCCGATGCGACTCGGCACGCCCTTGAGATACCAGATGTGGCTGACCGGCGTGGCCAGCTCGATGTGGCCCATACGCTCGCGGCGCACCTTCGCGCGGGTGATCTCGACGCCGCAGCGGTCGCAGATCATTCCCTTAAAGCGGATGCGCTTGTACTTGCCGCAGTGGCACTCCCAATCTTTGGTGGGGCCGAAGATCTTCTCGCAGAAAAGACCGTCGCGCTCGGGCTTGAGCGTGCGGTAGTTAATCGTCTCGGGTTTCTTGACTTCGCCAAACGACCAGGCGCGAATTTGCTCCGGCGACGCCAGGCCGATGCGCATAGCGTCGAAGTTGTTGACGTCAATGAGATTCAAGGATGGACTCCGTTGCGTCCGCTTCGCCGCCGCCTACGCAGGGATGCGCGTCCCACGTCGTCACGTAGGGGCTCCCACCGTCGCAGCTGGCGCGGGGCACAGCTACATATAATACCACGCGGCGCAAGGCCGTTCAAGGTGTACCCTTCTGACCGCCCAAACTGAGGGCATTCTCAGGCAAATTGGGTACCTCGCTTCCATGAGAATAGGAATCGTTGGCTCCGATGACCGCGCCCAGGCGATCGGGCGCCTGCTCCATACCGGGGGGCACCAGATTACCTTCGGCGACCCCGTCTCCAGCGAACGGGCCGAGCGCGCCGCGCGGGAGGTTGGCTCGCATGCCGAGCTGCCGTACGAGCAGGCCATGCACTCGGATCTTCTCTTCTTTGCCGTTCCGCGCGACCAAGTCGACCGGGCCGTGACGGCGGTCGGTTCGCCTCAAGACGCAATTGTGGTAGACGCGATCTCCGACGGGCGGCCCTCGCAGGTGCGCAGTGGCGCCGAGATGCTGGCGCGTAAGCTCGACTCACACCGTGTCGTGCGCGCGTTGATCGGCGCGGCGATGCCTGGATCGAACATCCCGATTTGCGGCGACGATCCCAGCGCGAAAGGACTGGTCGATCGTGCGTTGCAGTCCGCGGGCTGTTTGGTAACAGACCGCGGACCGCTCTCGAGTGCGAAGGAGCTCGAGGCTCCGGCCTAGCTCTTTTTCTTCGAGGGCTTGCGTGCGGGGGGAACTTTCCCCCCGGCGCGCCGAGCCTCGCTCAAGCCGATCGCAATCGCTTGCTTTCGGCTTTTTACTTTCTTTCCGGAACGACCCGACGTTAACTGTCCTTCCCCGAACTCGTGCATGACGCGAGTAACCTTCTTACGTGCCGACGACCCGTACTTGCGAGTCGCCTTCTTACGCGACGCGGTCTTTTTACGGGTCGTCGTCTTACGGGTCGTCGCTTTCTTACGGGTCGTCGCTTTCTTGCGGGTCGCCTTTTTACGCGTCGTCTTCTTGCGCGTCGTCTTCTTTCGTTCGGCCATCTGAGATACTAATCTCCTTAGAGGGTCAGACTCGCGCGCCTCGACCGGTCAGCAAGTTGAACACGATCAGCACGAGCGCAACGATCAGCAGAATGTGGATCAAGCCGCCGCCGAAGTGCAGCAAGAAGCCGATCAGCCAGAAGAAAAACAGAACCACGATAATCGCCCAGAGTAAACCTACCATTTTCGCCTCCTCATAGGGTGCAACGTTAGGTTCTTCTTGCCCAAATTAGGGCCGACCAAAGCCTCCCCTAGTTAATTATTCATCTTTGAGATAGAGAGTCCACGGCTTTGCCGGATGGTGATCGGGTGGAAACGTTTCCCCGCTCCCGAGATGGATGCGGTGCCCGCACTGCGAGCATTCGTATGCTCCGCCGACCGTGACGGCTTCGCCCGCGGTTCCAAAGATTTCAGCCATGGCCGTACTTTCCACGACTCCCGGGTGCTCAATCAGGAGGCGCGTTTCGCCCTGCGGCGCCGCGGGGATACCGACGGCATGGAGGACATCAAAGATAAGCGCGTGGCCGTGGTGGTCGGCGACGGCTTCGAAGAAAGCGAGCTGATCGAGCCTATAAAGGCGCTGCGAACTGCCGGCGCGCGCGTCGACATCATTTCACAGCACAGCGAGCCGATCCAGGCGTTCAAACATCATCAACCAACAATAAAAGTCGAAGTGGATGCGACGCTCGACCAGGCGCGTCCCGAAGAATACGATGCGCTTCTCCTGCCCGGCGGGGCGCTCAATGCGGACGGGTTGCGAACCGATCCGAAAGTTCAGCGTTTCGTCAAACAAATGGATTCTGAAGGAAAGCCGATGGCGGTGATCTGTCACGCGCCCTGGATCTTAGTCTCGGCGGGTCTCGCCGAAGGGCGCACGCTGACGAGCTGGCCGACGATCGTCGACGACTTGCGCAACGCCGGCGCGAATTGGGTCGACCGGGACGTCGTCGTCGACCGTAACTTGCTAACCAGCCGCGGCCCCAAAGATCTGCCGGCCTTCAACGATGAGATGATGGCCTTATTCGCCCACACCAAACGGCCCAGAGTTGCCAATGCCAGTAGCCGTCTTTGAGATACTAATCGGGGGCGACCGCTAACGCCACCCACGCAGACCGTTCGGCGAACAACCTGAGGATAACGAGGATCGTTTAGGTCATCCCTTTGTGGGGACCGGCGCTTTTAAGTTGACGGATTTTGCCTCCGTGGCAGGAGAGACAACTTTGCACGGCAAAGTTAATAGCCCGGAGGGGTCGACATGTTATCTCGCCAGATAAAAGGGGTGGAGTTGACCACGTTTTGCATTAGCGGGGGTAAGACATTCAGTTTTTACTTTTACCCCGACTGGACGTTAACGGAGTGGAAGGCCCATAACTGGTCAAATGCCTGCTAGCATAAAGAGCTCTTACGCTGCCGGCGCAGTGCTGTCGATCGTGCTAGCAGTCTCTTTGCAGTCCGCGGCCTGGTCGGCGAACCAGTATCCGATTCCGTTCTCGAATACGCCTGACTGGCAAGGTTATGTATCTAATCCACCCGCGACCGCGGCGGCCATCATTCACGCTCGCGTGATGACGCGCGGGTTATACTTGTAACCTTGAACTCCGGAAAGGCGATCGATAATCACGCTGCGGCCGACCTTGCTTATCAGAACCTCTTCCGAAATGCCAAGCGTCTTCCGGCCGGCCCATTATATGCCGTCGTCATGGTATATGGACCCCCAAACTTCTTTGGTGCGCACCCCGAGTACGCTTACGTCTTCAAACGCGATTCTCAAGAGACCGGCTGGAAGCCGC
>DATAPM010000295.1:0-2930 GCA_036265225.1 Vulcanimicrobiaceae bacterium | reverse complement strand
CGGAAACGATCTCGACGTCGTCGACGATGTGCTCGATTCGCTCGTGAACCTCCGTACTGGTGCGCCGCGTCATGCCCACGACGCGATAGCCTTCACGCAGCAGGTGTTCGGCCAGATAGGATCCGTCCTGTCCGGTAACTCCGGTGACGAGTGCGGTCTTGGGCACGCCTTCTCTCAAGCCTTACGGCCGTTACGTTCGGCCAGCGCCACCGCAATAAAGGCCGCCACTTCGCTGGGCAAGGTTCCCCGGCCGAAGCCGGCATCGTATCCAAGCTCGCTCGCCAAACGATTGGTGACGCGCGGGCCGCCGCAGATCAATACGACGTCGTCACGCATTCCTTCGGCCTCTAGGAGCTCGCCCAGCGCGGTGAAGTTCTTGACGTCGCTGCCCTTTTGGGTAACCGCCTGCGAAGCCAGCAGCGCATCGATGCGGTGCTCGCGCGCAAAGCGCACCAGTTCCTCGACGGCGATCTGGCTCCCCAGATTGAACGTTTCGAACGCGTGGTAACGCTCCAACCCGTAATCTCCCTTATATCCCTTCATGTTGAGAATCGCATCGATGCCGACGGTATGGGCGTCGGTGCCGATGCACGCGCCGGCGATGCGAATCTTGCGCCCGAGGCGCTCTGCGACGAAGGCATCGATCTCCTCCATCGTCATCGCGTGCGCGCGCGCCGAAGGTGCGATTGCGTCCACGTCAACCGCCTGCGTCGTGCTGGCGTAAACGACAAAGAACGAGAAACCCGATGCAATGGGGCGTCCGTCCACGACCTGCGCGTCGGCAAATCCCATCTTGCCGGCGAGCTGACGCGCCGCCTCATCCGCCGCCTCGCTCCATTCGACGGGAAGGGTGAACGAGAGCTGCACCTTTCCATCGTTCTGCGTGTCGCCGTACGGCTTGACGAGGTGGCTCATCCTTCGACTCCGCTGAGCTGGACCTTGGCTGCGGCCGGATGGAGCGCTTCTTCGAACGGGTTATAGTAGGCGTCGGCACGGGCGAAGACGCCGTCGAATCCGCGACCGCCGCCCGCGGATCGCGAAACGTCGGCAAAGACGCTGGCTTCGATGGCGTGCATCAATCCCATCGCCGCCACGCGTTCGAGCAGAGATTCACACTCGCGCAGCACTTGCGCCGCGCGGCGTTCGATGGTCCCACCGGGGCGCAACACGATCTCGTCGCCGAAGTTGCGCGCCGTGTTCATGATATAGCGTGCATTCTCCAACGAAAGGACGCGATCGCCGAGGAACGGAGTGTGTACGGCTTCGGTAAGCATGCCGCACAGGTGAATGTGCTGTTTGGTCATCACCGACGTCAAGTTGAACATCGCGTCGATGAGATGGCCCTTGAAGACGTCGCCGGTCATGTGCTTGGTCGGAGGCATGTACTTCAGCGGGGCGTTGGGGAAGATCTCGCGCGCCAGCTGGGCCTGAGCCACCTGATAAAGGAAGCCGTCGTTGAGGTCGGGATCGATTTCGTAAGCATCGCCTAAGCCGATCTGCGCGTCGGGGAGCCCGGCGCGGTGGGCAAACTCTTCGTTGATGAACTGTGAGGCGAGCACCGCCGGCGCTTGCTCGACGGCATCGGCAGTCGTCAGATAGTTATCTTCGCCGGTGTTGATGATGATGCCTGAGTGCGCGTTGAGCATGCGGCTGAAGTGCTGGTCGATGAAGGTACGCTTCATATTAATATCGCGGAAGAGAATTCCGTACATCGAATCGTTGAGCAGCATGTCGAGGCGTTCGATCGCCGCCATGGCGGCGATCTCAGACATACAGAGCCCGCTTGCGTAGTTGGTGAGCATCACGTAACGGCCCAATCGTTCGGCGATCTCATCGAGCGCCGAGCGCATGATGCGGAAGTTTGCTTGAGTGGCGTACGTGCCGCCGAAGCCCTCGGTCGTCGGACCGAAGGGAACGAAGTCGAGCAGCGACTGACCGGTCGAGCGAATTACGGCGATGACCTGCGCGCCGGCCTCAGCCGCAGCGACCGCGGCCGTACGATCCTCGTAGATGTTGCCGCTGGCAACGATGACGTAGAGCAGCGGCGGGGGAAGTTGCGGCAGGCGGTCGAGCCGCGCGCTGCGATCGTCGCGCTGAGCGGCAATTTTTGCTAGCGCGGCTTCAACATGCGGCCGCAGCGCGCCGCGCGCCGCCTCTACGGGCGTGTCGAGAAACTGGCCGATCGTGAAGCGCCGCAGGGCCATCGCTTCGCCGAGCGCCGCCGGATCGAGCCCGGTCTCGGCCAGCGCGCGGCCGTAGGCAAGTGCGACCCCGCGGGCCAGCTCCCGCGGGTCGAGCGCATCCACGATGGCGTTGGGGAGCGGCACCTCGTCGGGAGTGATGCCGTCGACGCCCAAAAGGCGCAGCACCGCGCGCTCCACCGACACCGTCGAGTGGGCGGCTATGAACGCCTCAACGGGTGCGACGATGCTCGCGGCCAGCTCACGGCAGCGATCGACGCTCTCCCGATCGATCCGCAACTCCATAGGCGGGCTATCTTAGGGAACTTTGGTTCGCAGGCCTGGACGCGAGGTATGCGCCGATTCCCGCGCGCCACGACGGCATTGCGATGCCGAGATCTGAAAGCTTAGCGTTCGCCAGGGCGGAAAAACGCGGGCGAATCGCGGGAGCCTTCCACTGATGCGCGGCGAGCGGCTCGACCGCAACCGCCGCACCGGCCTGCGAGACCGCCTCGCAGGCAAAGTCGTACCAGGTCACCGCTCCGTCATCAACCGCGTGGTAGAGGCCGTAACACCCCTTTTCGAGCAGCCGCCAGATCGCGTCGGCAAGATGCCCGGCAAATGTCGGCGACGCGGTCACGTCGGCGACCACGCGAAAGGGCTGCGTTCCGCCGCCCTGCGCGAGCAGTCGTTCGATGAAGCTCCGACGCCCTTTCGCCGAGGCCTCGCCGTATAAACCGCAAGTACGGA
>DATAPM010000294.1:0-11771 GCA_036265225.1 Vulcanimicrobiaceae bacterium | reverse complement strand
TCGCCGCTCACCAATCGTCGCGACGATGCGTGGGGCGGCGACTTCGAACGCCGCAGCCGGCTGTCGCGCGAGGTGCTCCGGGCAGTTCGCGCTCGTACCGGCCCCGATTTTCCGGTGATCTTTCGCATCTCCGGAGCCGATCTGATGAAGGGCTCGACCAGCGCGGAACAGACGCTGGAGTTTGCGCGAACGCTGGCCTCCGATGGCGTCGACGCGCTCAACGTCGGCATCGGCTGGCACGAATCCACCATTCCAACCGTGCAGCATTTGGTGCCGAGCGGAGTGTGGATTCCATATGCCGCGGCGATCAAAACCGCCGTCGGCGACGCGACGGTCATTGCCAGCAACCGCATCAACAACCTGGCGGCGGCCGACGCCGTTCTCGCGGCCGGGAGCGCCGATTTCGTTTCGATGGCGCGACCCTTTCTCGCCGACGCGCGGATCGTAGCGAAGGCCGTCCTCGCGCGTCCCGAGCTGGTCGACACCTGCATCGCTTGCAATCAAGCCTGCATCGATCGGTCTTTGCTTGACGAGCCGGTCTCGTGCATGGTCAACCCGCGCGCCGGACGCGAGCTCGAGTTTCCCGAGAACGCGACCACCCGCGGCAAGCGCCGCTTTGCGGTCGTCGGCGGCGGACCGGCCGGAATGGAGGCGGCCCGCGCCCTTGCTGCGTTGGGACATGCGGTCGTGCTCCTCGAGTCGCAAGACGAACTGGGGGGACAGTTCCGCATGGCGCGGCGCATACCGGGCAAGGGTGACTTCGGCGAAACGATTCGCTTCTTCAACAACGAGTTGGCGCGGCTGCGCGTCGACGTGCGGCTCAATCACCGCGTTGAAGACGGCGCGGTGCTGCACGGATTCGACGGCGTGGTGCTGGCCGCCGGCGTGGTACCGCGCCGCGTCGAGCTGGCCGGCCACGATCTTCCGCACGTCGTCTCATACGCCGACGTGCTGTTGCGCGACGCCGCCGTTGGAGAACGCGTTGCGATCGTCGGCGCCGGCGGCATCGGCGTCGATGTCGCTCACTATCTCAGTTTCGGAGAGACCGGCGCGAACGAAGCAGCTCGCTTTTTCTACGAGTACGGGTTGGCGGCGCCCACGGACGGCGCGCTGGTGACCGGACGTAAAGCGGTGGCGCTCATGCGCCGCGGACGCGCGCTCGGGCAAGGCATCGGCAAGACCACGCGATGGGCGGTCCTGCAGGCGCTCCGCAACGCCGGAGTCGAGACGCTTCCGAACGTGAGTTACGAAGCGATCGTTGCCGACGGCATACGAATCCGCGACGCCGACGGAAAGCCGCGCACGATCCCCGCAGACACCGTCGTGATCGCCGCGGGACAAGAACCCAACGACCGGCTCCTTCCCGCAATCCGCGAACTCGGCGTCCCGTTTCGCGTCATCGGCGGCGCGAAAGAGGCCATCGAACTCAACGCGGTCCGCGCCTTCGACGAAGGCTTGCGCGCAGCATACGAGCTTGACGCGGGCTAACGATCAGGCCTTCAACAGCGATTGCAACTGCGAAACGTGGTCCGCAAAGGCGTCGCGACCGCGCTGGGTGAGCCGGTAGCGCGTTTGCGGACGCTTGTTGACGAAGCTCTTCTCCTCTTCCACGTATCCGGATTCGACGAGCTTGCCAAGGTGCGCGCCGAGATTTCCGCCGGTGACGTCGAGCGAGCGCGCCAGTTCGGCAAAGGCGACCCAGTCGTAGTTCAACAACTCGGCGACCACGCCCAAGCGAACTTTCGAGAGCAATAGTTCGTCCATTCTTTAAGGAACGGTTCAGTCGCGCGCGAGCAGTTCGCTCGCGCCGAAGCCGGCATAGCCGGCCAGCATTCCAGCCGCCAGAATATCGGCGGCAAAGGCGTGCGCAAAGTTGGCGACGATCAGCGAAACGACCATGAGCAGGCCGGCAATTTGTGCGCGGCGATTGCCGTGCATGCCGATATAGAGCAGCACGATCGCTTCGGCGACGCTCCAGACCGCTGCCGACGCAAGGCCGGCGAAAATGTTGAAGACCGCCACGTTGGCGACGAAGGCCATGCCCAGCGTCAGCCATAGAACGTTGAAGAACTCGCGCTGCAGCAGCGAGCTGCGCGCGAGTACGCTGCGCGTAAGACGTCCGCGCACGATCGAGAAAAGCGCACCGCCGAGCAGCACCACCGGAACCGTCCACAACGCGCCCGACGGCAACCGGCCGTGCCCAACCGAGTCGGTGACGACCGTCACGAACGCCGAAATCGCTCCCCAGACGATGAAGTACTCGCCGCCGGTACAGAGGCGCTGATGGGACTCGGCCAGGATACGGTCGACCATTTCTATGTGATCGCGCGCCTCGGAAGCATCGATCCGGTGCATCCTAAATCTCCCGCATCGCCAACGCGATTCCGGCTAACAGCGCGCCGGCCCAGACGAGACCCTCGGCTAGAGGACGCCCGCCGGCCATCTGCCACAGCATGGCGACTCCCCAGCCGTAAACCGACCAGACGAATACGAGCTTCCCTAGACACGGCGCCGGCCGAGAAATGACTCGATACATAAGCGGATTTCCTCCAGATTATTCTATTTTTTAGAATACTCTGACGATAACACCGGGCGGTTCGCGTGTCAAGACGCGTTGACGCTGGCCTTCGCTCCTGGTATCGTACCGAAGTCATGTTCGCGATCATTGAGTCCGGCGGCAAGCAGTATCGAGTTGCCGAGGGCGATATCATCCGCTGCGATCTGATCTCCGATGAGGTCGGGTCGGACGTAACGTTCGACCGCGTCGTCCTCGCCGGCGACGACGACGCACTGAAGGTTGGGACTCCGACGCTCGACGGCGCCACGGTTACGGGAACGGTCCTTCGCCAAGCCAAGGCCAAGAAAATTCTCGTCTTCCACTACAAGCCGAAGAAGCGCGTCCGTAAGCTCAACGGCCACCGTCAGCCGTACGCCGAAGTCAAGATCACGAAAATCGCGCTCCCGTAGCGCGCCAAGCCTCACAATCCACGTGCTCGAGGTTACCTTTTTCCGTGACGGCCGCGATCAATTCCGCGCGCTCTCCGCTCGCGGTCATACCGATTTTGCCGACCACGGTGAAGACATCGTCTGCGCCGCCGTTTCGGCGATCCTTCAGGCCGCTCGCCTGGGGTTGGAACGCTACGCCGGCATCGCTCCCGCGGCCGCGCAGAGCTCGGGAGAGATGGAACTGGGCTGGAGCGCGGCCGAAGCGGAGCTCGAAAGCGTGCGCGCCATCGTGGCCACCGCAGAAATGGCGATCGCGGAGATCGCCGGGCGCTATCCGGAGCACGTCCGGCTGACAATCTCCCCTCAAGGGTAACAATCCCGGGCAAGCGCGGGTAACTATCTCGGCAAACCGAAGGAGAGTACACGATGTCTGAAAGTTTTCGCACCACGCCTTCCGACCAACCCTGGTCGAACTCGGCGACGCCCGGCAATGGCTATCAGAGCGGCTACGGGGACGACCAGCACTCCGAAAACGACGCCGGCGAGGCCGGTAAAGTCATGCTGGTCGGCATTCTCGGCGGCCTGCTTTCAGCGGCCGGCTATATGATTTATCGCCGTCTCCCTGACGAGCAGAAGCAACGCCTGAACGCGCAAGTGCGCTCGGTCGTTCAGCAGCGCATTACCGAACTTCGGCAGAATTTCAATATCTAGGAAATATCCCTAGGGTTTTGTGGCCTCGGGAATTTCGGGGTCGGATTCGACACCCGATGGCTGCGGCTCGGGGGTGTCGGCGGCGCGTTCCATCTCGGCGATAAAAGCGTGCGACGTGTTCTGAACCTCGCGCATGAAGCGCCCCGCCTGGCGCATGACCTTGGGCAGCCTCTCCGGACCGAAGAGCAATAGGGCGAGCACGGAAACCACCAGGATGTCGGGCACCGAAAACATCGCCCCTTCCTTTCCGGGCAGCCCCGGCGACTTCCGCCGGAAGGGCTTACCTGGGCAGCCGTGCAAGCATCAGGACCCCCCGTGAAGATCATCTATACGCGCGGAAACCGGACCGAAACGCTCGCTTCGCTCGCGACCCTGCGTAAGATTCTCAACCGGTTCCTCGCCCACCGCGTCTTCTACGAAGTTTCCAGCCGAAGCAAGCGCGGTCACGAGTTTTATTCCACCAAAAACGTTTTCGTCGTCGGTCTCATCGAAGTTACCAACTTCGAACACTTGCGCATTCTGATCTTCGACGCG
Organism: Vulcanimicrobiaceae bacterium; assembly: GCA_036265225.1. Taxonomy (GTDB): domain Bacteria; phylum Vulcanimicrobiota; class Vulcanimicrobiia; order Vulcanimicrobiales; family Vulcanimicrobiaceae; genus Cybelea. Next base: position 7,580 of record DATAPM010000294.1, on the reverse strand, counting down.
AACAATCACGCGCACTCGGTCGAAATCCTCAATCCCGAAACGATGCGCATTTATGACGAGATGCCCGGACGCGGCTTCGCGGTTTCGTTCATTAGCGGCGATCCCAACGCCGTCGAGACGCGCTGCTACATTCGCGACGAAGGCGAAGACGGGGAACCCGTCCACGAGGCAACGGCGCTCGAACGCATCACACTGCCCCAGCTCTTCGAATACCTCGAAGAGATCACGTCGGTCGAGCCGGCCGTCAAGAACTCGCCTCGCTAGCATTCTAACGCTTCGCGCGGCGCTCCAACCGCTCGGCCTGCCGCAGCGCCCGTACGGCATCGGCGATCCTTCCGGCACGCTTGTAAGCGGCGCCGAGGTTGAGGTGGGCGACGGCATACTCCGAATCCAGTGCAATGGCGCGCTCGTAACGCGCGATCGCTCCTTGCACGTCGCCGGCGTCGAAGAGCAAATTCCCAAGGTTGGTTAGCGCCGGAGCGTAGGCAGGCCGCGCTTCGAGTGCGGCCTCGAAATCTTGCACGGCCAGCTCGCGCCGCTGCAGTCCGATGCGCGCCACGCCTCGCTTGTTCAAAAGAAAGGCGCGTTCGGCGACGCCGAGCGACTCCGCCGCGAGCAACGCCGAAAGGGCGGCCTCGGCGCCGGCGTAGTCGCGCCGGCGCAGCGCCTCGAGCGCGGAAGCAAAACGGTCGTCTTTCCGGAACACTCTGGTGCAATGTTCACGGTCGACGTCCTCACGCTCTTTCCCGAGATCTTCGCGCCCCTCGTGGGGCTTTCGATCGTCGGACGCGCCGTCGAGCGAAATCTCGTAACGGTGCGCTACCATCATTTACTCGACGAGCTGGTCGGCGGCGAGCGGGCCGACGACACCCCGTTCGGCGGTGGGGCCGGGATGGTGCTGCGGATCGAACCGATCGCGCGAGCGCTCGATCGGATTCTGCAAGAGGCTCCCAAGGGCGAGCGGCGATTGATCGTCGTTCCCAGTCCCACCGGACCCCGCTTTACTCAGCGCGAGGCGGAGCGCTGGTCGAAGCTCGATCGGGTCGTACTGATCTGCGGCCACTACGAGGGAATCGACGACCGGCTGGCCTCGCTTTACGACCTGGAGGAGTGGTCGCTGGGCGACTTCGTCGTTACGGGCGGCGAGCTGCCGGCCCTAGCCTTCATGGACGCAACGATCCGCCTGGTAGCCGGTGCGCTCCGTCCCGAATCGGTCGAGAACGAGTCCTTCGCCGCCGGCCTGCTCGACTACCCGAGCTTCACGCGGCCGCCCACCTTTCGCGGCGTGGACGTCCCGCCGGTGCTTCTCTCGGGGGATCATGCCAAGATTGCCCAATGGCGCCGGGAAGAGTCGCGCCGGCGGACCGCCGCCCGCCGCGGCGACCTCTTGCCGGCAGACGAAGACTCCGATTGACCTTGCAACCCGCCGAATGGCCATGATAGGATACCTTGTCTGCCGGGCCCCGCGCCCGGCTATTCGTTACGCACCTGCCTCGACGGACGAAAGTTTATGAACGTCATCGATGTCATCAACCGAGATCAACTCAAAGACGGCATCCCCCTCTTCCGCGCGGGGGATACCGTAAAAGTCTATTCCAAAGTCGTCGAAGGCGGTAAGGAACGGACCCAAATGTTCGAGGGCGTCGTGACCGTCCGCAAAGGCGGCGGCTCGGCCGAGTCGATTACCGTGCGGCGCATCGCCCACGGCGTCGGCGTCGAGAAAACGTTTCTCTTGCATAGTCCTCGCGTCGAGCGCATCGAAGTCGGCAAGCGCGGCATCGTCAAGCGCAGCCGTCTTTACTATTTGAGCGAGAAGGTCGGTAAGGCCGCGCGTATCAAGGAAAAGAAAGCTAAAGGGACCTAATACGCCGCTCTGACACCGCTGCAGCTTCTGGGGCTTCTCTGCGTTTTCAGCGTGGCGCGAATCGCGCTATCTACCAAACCCTTTACGGCGAGCGGATCGACGATAGCGGCAACGGCGCGTGGTTATCTCGACGCGCTCATCATCGGCGGTCTCGTCGCTCTCTTCCTCATCACGTTCGTCATTGGAACCTTTTTCATACCATCGGTCTCGATGGTGCCCGCTTTACAAGTGGGCGACGTCGTGCTCGTTGATGAAGTCGCGTATCGCTTGGCCGGGCCAGCCGACGGCGACGTTGCCGTCTTTAAGCCGCCGGTCGCATCGGGCGGAAACGACTTCGTCAAACGCGTTGTCGGCGTCCCGGGCGACCGTCTCATGATCTCCAACGGCATCCTGTACCGTAACGGCGCGGCGGTCAACGAGCCTTATGAGAATCAGCAGCCGTCCTATACGCTGGCAATTCGCGATTACGGCATCTATGTGAACGGCCGTCCGCTCGACGCGCACGCCGCCCACGTCCCGCCCCGGCCGAAATGGCAAGCGCCCAACCGGATCCCGGACAGTTATTATTTCGTTCTCGGCGATAATCGTAACTATTCCGACGATTCGCACGTATGGGGATTTGTGGATCGTCCCAACTTTGTCGGTCGCGCTTTCATGGTGTTCTGGCCGCTGCGCCGGCTGCACCTACTGGAGAAATAGCCTTGACGCCCGTCGAGCTGCTGGCCATCGTCGTCGTCATCGCTGCGGCGCGCGTCGTACTCTCGCTGCGTCCGGTGATTGCCGGCTCGTCGGGGCGCAGCACCGCCATCGCGCGCGAGTTCCTCGACCCGTTCATTATCGCAGGTCTTGCCGCGTGGGTCTTGATCACGTTTGTCGCGCGCACGTATTACATTCCGTCGGGCTCGATGCTTCCGACGCTTCAAATTCACGACGTCCTGCTCGTCGATAAGTTCGAATACCGCTTTCACGCGCCCAACGAAGGCGACATCGTCGTCTTTCCGCCCCCCGTGCCGACGCCCGACGATTTCATCAAGCGCGTCATCGGCCGTCCGGGCGACCGCCTTCGCATCGCCGGCGGAACCGTCTATTTGAACGGCGTTGCGTTGGTCGAGCACTACACCGCCGAGCGCCCGGACTACGCGCTGCAGATTCGCGATTACGGCATTTATGTGAGTTATGGCGACGGCTGGCAACGGCTCGATCCCAAGTCGGCAAACGTTCCCCCGGCCTCCAGCTGGACCGCGCCCGATCGCATTCCGCCGCACTGCTACATCATGCTGGGCGATAATCGCAACGATTCCGAAGACTCGCACATCTGGGGTTTCGCGCAAGACAGCGGAAAATTCGCGGCCGGTCAGCGCGCCGGCGACCGCGGCGGATTTACCGGGCGCGCCTTTCTCATTTTCTGGCCGCCGTCGCAAGCGAAGATTCTTTAAGGCGCGCAGCGAAAACCGCAGCGTGGTCCGCTTCTTGCGATGGCGAACGGTAGCGAACCTAGCCCTACAGCTCGCCGTACTCGCACTGCTCCTGGCAGCCTTCTTCGTCCGGTTTCCGCAGGTCTCCGGACTCTCCATGGAACCCCACATCCGCTCCGGCGAATACGTCCTCATCAACACGTTCGCGTACCGCATCGGCGCGCCTCACCGGGGTGAGATCGTCGCCTTTCGTCACGACGGCGGCGCCCGCGAGGTCTTCATCAAACGCGTGGTCGGCCTGCCCGGCGAGCATATTCGCATCGATCGCGGTCGAGTCTACGTGGACGGCCAGGCACTCGACGAGCCGTACGTACGCGATGGCGACGACCGGAGCTTTCCGGAGATCCTCGTACCGCAGTCTTCGGTCTACGTGCTCGGCGACAACCGCGCCAACAGTGAGGACTCGCGAGTCTTCGGTCCGGTGCCGGACGATCGCCTTATCGGCCGCGCCGTGGCCGGACTCTGGCCGCCGCACATGCTGGGCGGTTTGTGAGCGGCACTAGATCGAGCGAAGCCGCGCGTGAATTGGAGCGCCAGATTGGCTGGTATCCGGGCCACATGGTCAAAGCGACACGGCGCATGCGCGAGTACCTGCGCGCGATCGACGTCATCGTCGAGGTGGTCGACGCGCGAATCCCGCGCAGTGGTCGCAACGCCTTGCTCGACGAGCTTACCGGGAAGCGGCCGCGCGTGATAGCGCTCACGCGCGAGGATTTAGCCGATCAGGCCACCACCAAGCGGTGGCTGAAGCATTTCAGTGCGTTGGGACGATTGAGCCTCGCCGTCGATTCGCGGGCGCCACGCAGCGTAGCGCGGATTGCCGCAGCGATCGCCCGTTCCTCTCCAAGAGGCGCGAACCTGGGCACGGCGCGGGCGATGATCGTCGGCGTCCCCAACTCCGGGAAGTCTACCATCGTCAACTCGCTCTTGCGCCGGGCCGCGGCAAAGACGGAGGACCGGGCCGGCGTGACACGGCACTTGCAGTGGTTCCGCCTCAGCGCGAACGCAGAACTGATGGATACGCCGGGAGTGCTTCCGCCAAAGATTTCGAGCATCGCAAGCCAATGGAAGCTCGCGATCTGCAGAGCAATTCCACGCAACCTCTACGACCCAGTGGAAGTCGTGAACGCCTTCCACCGCCGGCTGATCGAGCGTTTCCCGAATACCGACGTGCCCGGACTCGATGACTTTGCGCAACGGCGCGGCTTTCTGAGCCGCGGCGGACGCGTTGACTACGACAACGCCGCCCACGCCTACATCAGCGTCTTCAACGACGGCGCATTTGGACGAATTTCGCTCGAGGCCCCCGATGACGCCGAAACAGCGTAAGTTAAAGAACGCGTACGAGCGCGAGCGGCGCAGGCTGCACCGCATGCACCACTTCGAGAACGCGGCGCGGGCGCAAGGCTTCTCTCTGATCGGCGGCGTCGACGAAGTTGGGCGCGGTCCGCTCGCCGGGCCGGTCGTCGCAGCCTGCGTGGTGGCCGCCGAACCACTCTTCATCAAAGGCCTCAACGACTCAAAGCAAGTGCGTCCGGAGGCGCGCGTCGCCATCGCCGAAATCATCAAGGCGCGCGTGGCGGCTTGGGCCGTCGGCAGCGCCTGCGTGGCAGAGATCGATCGCCTCAACATCTACTGGGCCAGCGTGCTGGCAATGGAGCGGGCCATCGCATCGCTCGCAGCGGCACCGGAGTATTTAATCACGGACGCCGTGCGAATCCGCTCCTTCGCCGGTCCGCAAGAACCGTTGATACACGGCGATGCGCGCTGCGCCGTCGTCGCCGCCGCATCCATCGTGGCGAAAGTGTACCGTGATGCGCTGATGGTCGACCTCGATCGTGAAGATTCGCGTTACGGTTTTGGGATGCACAAAGGTTATTCGACGCCGCACCACATCGAAGCGTTGCGGATTCACGGCCCGAGCACGCACCATCGGGCCAACTGGGCGCGCGTGCGGGACGCGCAGCTCACCCTCGGGCTCGAATCCGCCGAGGCGCTGGAAGAGTTTGCCGGATAACGGTGCTAAGGGGCGGCGGGGCGAGGATGCCGCGGCCGCGTTTCTCACCGAGCGCGGCTACCGCGTGCTGGCCCGCAACGTGCGCGTTCCGGGTGGAGAGATGGACGCCGTCTGCCTCGACGGGCCCACTCTGGTGATCGTCGAAGTTAAGTCTCGTGATTCCCGTGCATTCGGCTCGGCGCTGTGCTCCGTTGACGCGCGCAAGCGCGCGACCCTACGCCGCGCCGCGGCGGACTATGCCCAGATCGTGGCGCCCGGCGCAAAAATCCGCTTCGACGTCGTTACTCTCGACGGCCGACGCCTAACCCTGCATCGAAACGCCTTCTGACGGTGCGCCGAACCTAGTGCCCGCGCAAACCACCGGCGCCAATCCGGAACTTCGCAGGACCGTCACGCCGTGGGGCTCCTTTTCGTGGGGTTACTCCGACGTCGGCGCGGACATTTTCGTTGGACTGGGCTTGGTGCTGGGAGCGGCCGCCGGCGCTTCCAACGTGGCCTTCCTCTTTGCCGGCGTCGTGTACGTCTGCATCGGCCTCGCCTATACCGAGCTCGCCGCCACCTATCCCGTTGCCGGCGGCGGCCAATACTTCGTCATGCGCGGCCTCGGCGACGTCTTCGGCTTTCTTGCGGGATGGGCCGTGCTGCTCGATTTCACCATTGACGTCACGCTTTTTGCATGGACGTCGGTCGACTACACGAGCCAGCTCGTTCCGGCGCTCACCAACTCGTCCCATCCGTGGCTGCATTTCCTGGTCGTTTTGGGACTGGTGCTCGGACTCTGCGCGCTCAACGTCATCGGCGTGCGCGAGAGCACCACGTTCAACGGCATCGTCTCGGCACTCGACGTCATCAGCGAATCCGCCATCCTCTGCCTCGGATTTTTGTTCGCCTTCCATCCGCAGCTGCTAATCCATACGATGCAGTTCAGCTGGCCCTCACCGTACCAGCTTATGCTGGGCACGTCGCTGGCGATCATCTCGTTCGTCGGTTTGGAGTCGATCTCGCAGGCCGCGCAAGAGACGCAGCGCCCCGCGTCGATCATTCCGCGCACCTCGGTGGCGCTAATTCTGACGATCCTCATATTCGCGCTGGCTTACTCAAACTTGGCGCTCGGAATGCAGCCGTGGCATCCGATCGTCAACGCCGCCGGCCATTCGATGCAGTTTTGGCAGATCTTCCCGAACAATCCCGACAATCAAGGTAAGGCCGTGGCGTTGCTGGCGGAGCAGGTACCTTATTACGGCGCCTTCGCCGCGCTCTACGTGCCGATACTCGGCGCCGTGCTGCTGCTTATCTCCTCGAACTCCGGGGTCTTCGGCAGCTCGCGCATCGCCTATGCCATGAGCACCAGCAACCTCTTGCCTTCGATCTTCCAGCGCGTCCACGCCAAGTTCCGTACGCCGATGATTTCGATCGTGTTCTTCTCCACCATCGCCATCGTCGAGTTGATCTTCGCCGCGGCTCCGGCGCTCTTTCCGGCCGTCGCCCATCTCTACGCGCAGTTCTTCCGTGGCGAGAACGGGCTCGAGTTCCTAGCCGACCTCTATGCATTCGGTGCGGCGACGAGCTACTCGTTCGTCTTTCTCGCGCTGATCGGGCTGCGCCTCAACGATCCGCTGAGCCCGCGCAAATTCAAGATACCCCTCAACCTCCCGCTGCAGTTTCGCGGCGAACGGGTTGAGTTTCCGGTCATTGCGGTCGTGGGCTTCCTGGGCATCTTCTCGATCTTGATGTTCACCATCCGAACGCACGCACTGGGCCGGATTTTCGGTCCCAGCTGGCTGGTGGTGGGCTTCATTCTATATCTGATCTATCGCCGCCATCGCCGTCTGCCGCTATTGGGCTCGCAGCCGCGCAACTGGCGAAAGGCGCAGAAAGAAATCTTGCAGCGTGCCGGCGAGCTCGAGCTCATGGATGAATACGTCGCCAACATCAAGGCCAGCGAGGCACGCCGCGCCGGAACGAGCCCATAGCCGTGCTCTTATTTCGCGCGCTTATAGCGGCCGCGTTGATCGCACTGGGGTGCATCATCCTGTCCCAGATGCTACGCGCGGAGCCGGCGGGCGGCTTCGCCATCCTGCCCGGCGTCGTGCTCGGCGCGGCGATGGTGGCGCTCGGCATTCATCGCCTGATGCTGATTCTTCGCGTGCGGAGAATGCCGTGATCGAAGCCACCAATCCGGTTCAAGTCACGGTAGCCGGAGCGATCAGCGCGCTGCTCATTG
>DATAPM010000293.1:0-6384 GCA_036265225.1 Vulcanimicrobiaceae bacterium | reverse complement strand
AGAAGATGTCCGACGGCGTGCCCCGCCGCCTCCTCGCGTTCGACCAGCGGCCGGTAGAGGTAGGCGCGGCCCGCCTCGTCATGGGCAACGTAGCCTTTGCGCTCGAGGATGCGCATCGTCGTCAACACGCTATTGTAGGCCAGCGGCGGCGGCGGAAGGGAGGCGGTAACTTCGGCAACCGTCGCCTCGCCTTTCTGCCACAAGACTTCCATGAGGCGCAGCTCGGCCTCGGTAAGGGTACTCGAGCGTCGTCGGGCCACGTTTAGCGCCCTAGCCCCGGTCCCCAGCCCGGGAAGATCCGGGAGGCGGGGAAGGCTTCGGGAATCGTCGTCCGGGTGCGGGCGGCGAAAGGGAGTTCGGTGGCGGAATCAGGCTTGCGGGTCATGTCGGTCTCCTTGGTGCTACTAAATCTTTAGTTGAATGATACTGCGCCCCATTCGGGTTGTCAACTAATTATTTAGGATTAGAAGCTGGCCGCCGTAGCCGAGCGCGAGGCGTGCTTGGGGGAATGCGGAGGGCGCCCTCCAATAAGGAGGGCGATTCATGGCCCCATCATTTGAGGAGAATAGGCTATTGGGAACGGCGCGCATCGTCCTGGCGCTCGCGGCGCTAGGTATCCTGGCGGCATGCGGTGGAGGCACGCCGATCACCAGCGGCACGCCAACCCCCTCTCCGACTCTTCCGCCCCAGGTGACCAACCAGTTCCCCATCCCGACGGCATCGAGCCGGCCCGCCGGCATTACGCTCGGCGCCGACGGCCAACTTTGGTTCACCGAGTTTGCAACGTCGAAGATGGCGCGGCTCATCAATAGCGGCAAGATTCAAGAAGTGGTCACGCCGACGAAGAACGCCGGACCCAACGGCATCGCATCGGGCCCCGGACCGAACCTCAATCTTTGGTTTACCGAAAGCAACAGCGGCAAAGTCGGGCAGATTACGGTGACGGGTCCGCCCTACACCGAGTTCACGCTCCCCGATTCGGCGGCGCGGCCGGTAGGCATCGCGCTCGGTTCCGACGGCAACATGTGGGTGACCGATCCGGGAACCAACTCGATCTGGCGCATCGAACAGATTCGAGCCAAGCCGCACGTCCATTTCACGCAATACGTGCTCACCGGCAACGCGCAGCCGGACCAGATTACCACCGGTCCCGATGGCGCGCTGTGGTTCACCGAGCCCGGCACCAACAGCATCGGACGTTTACCGATTCGCGGGCGGCCGCTCAGCGAGTACAAGATACCGACTGCGAACTCCGGTCCCGTCGGAATTGCGCCGGGAACGGACAACGCACTCTGGTTTACCGAACAGAAGGCCAAGCAGATCGGCCGCATCTCGACGGGCGGCAACTTCACCGCCGAATATCCGTTGAGCGGAGCCGTAACGCCCGACTACATCCTGCAGGGAATCGACGGTAACTTCTACTTCACCGATACGGACGGCAATAAGATGGGGCAGTTCCTCTTCCGCAGCCACAAGACGCACTTCTACAAGATTCCGACGGCCAATTCTGGACCGACGGCGATGGTGCTGGGCCCGGACGAGGAGATCTACCTGCTCGAAACGCTCGGCAATAAGATCGCGCAGTTCCGCTACTTCAACGTATAGCGCTTCGAACGTCGCAGGGCTCGAGTTCGGCGAGCATCGAGATGCCGCCGCTCCCGCTGCCCAGCAAAAGATAGCGTTCGCCGACGCGCAGCAGATGAAGCGTCGCCTGCGGCGAAAGCATCGTCGTCTCCACGACCACGACGCACCGCTTTGCCGAGCTCCGCAGCCGCGCGCCTCGCAACGCGCGCGCGCCTGCATATAACGCCGCTAGGACGAGCGCCGCGACCGCCAACCGCAATCCATAGGCCGCCCAAAACGGCCAAGTCATCGCGCGTTACGCGCCGGTCGCGCCCGAGGCGTGAATCCGCCGCTTAAATTCGACCACCTTTTCGCGAATTTCGTCGAGTCCGTTCGATACGACGACGGCGTTGCCGGTCGTGAGCGTGACCACGGTGGCGCCGTTCGATTCTTCCACCGACTCGATGAGGTCGCAGTTCAGCATGACGGGATGTCCGTTGAGACGCTCGAGCACGATCACGCGGTCGTTCTTTGGGCTCGGCAATCCGGCGGCCTGTTGCGCGCGGTACGCTCGCGGCACCGCGCGTTGGTCTCGTCGAGCTCGAGCTCTTCCCGTCGCGCCTCTTCGGCCTCGAAGGCGCGCCGTCGCCGCTCGCCCAGCTTTTCGATGACTCTTCGTTCGCGCGCCGCGGCAATCAGGTCGCGGCGTCGTTGTTCCAAATCGCCCTGCAGCGCCGCGATGCGGCGCAGCTGCGCCGCGATCGCCGCGTCGAGGTAGGGCTGTGCCGCAACGGCCGCCATTAAGCGTTCCAGCGCCGTCCGCGCTTCGCCGAGCGCGTGGCGCGCTGCGGCAACTTGCCGGCGGTGTTCGTTTTCGATACCAACTCTACGATCCAGCAGCGGCTGGAGAGTGAAGCGAAAAGCTCGCGCCATACTGCGGGGGGTTCCCCGCCGGCGCTTTTAGCGAGCCAGTTGCGTGCGTTCGCGCCCGACCGAGACGCACTCGATCGGCACGCCCAAAAGTTCGCCGATTCGTTCGACGTAGCGCCGGGCGTTCGCCGGAAGGGCGGCGATTTCGCGCACGCCGTCGATCGGCTCGCTCCAACCCGGAAGTTCTTCGATCTCTACGTCGAGCTGCGGGTCGGCCACGTCGCTGAAGCTGGCCGGCTCGCCGCCGAGACGGTAGCCGGTGACGATTCCGAGAGTCTCGAACCCGCTGAGCACGTCGAGTTTGGTGATGACCGCGCTGGTCAAGCCATTGAGCGCAACGGCATAGCGCGCCGCCACGGCGTCGAGCCACCCGCAGCGCCGCGGGCGTCCGGTGACGGTGCCGAACTCACCGCCTTGGCGGCGCATCCGTTCGCCGCGTTCGTCGAGCAGCTCCGAGGGAAACGGGCCTGCGCCGACGCGCGTGCAGTACGCTTTGAGTACGCCGATGACGTTGCCGATCGCGTTGGGTCCGATGCCCAGTCCGGTGCACGCGCCCCCGGCAATCGTGTGAGAGCTGGTGACGAACGGATAGGTTCCGTAGCCGATGTCGAGCAGCGTTCCTTGCGCGCCTTCGCAGAGCACCCGTTTTCCGCGCTCCAGGCGGTCGTGAATATAGGCGACGCCGTCGACGATGTGCCCGCGAAGCCGTCGCGCCGCCTCCAGCGTCTCGGTGATCACTCGATCGGCGGCCTCGTCCTTGGCCCACAACTTTTCCGCCAGCGGCCGCTCTTGAAGCAGATCGTCGAAGCGAATGCCGGTTCGCGCGACGCGATCTTCGTAGGCCGGTCCGATGCCGCGTCCGGTCGTGCCGATGGCGCTGCCGCCGCGTTTGCGCTCGCGCGCCTGGTCGCGCGTCACGTGGTATGGGAAGACGATCTGCGCGCGATCTGAGATTTTCACCCGGTCGACGTCCACGCCGATCGCCGCCAAGGCGTCGAGTTCTCCGAGCAGCGTGCTGAGGCTGACGACCGTTCCCCCGCCGACGAACAGATCGACGTTGGGATGCATCACGCCCGAGGGCACGATGCGCAACGCCAGCTCGCGCTCGCCGACGACGATCGAATGCCCGGCGTTATCGCCGCCGGCAAAACGCGCGATGACGTCGTAGCGGTCGGCATAGAGATCGACGATGCGCCCCTTACCTTCGTCGCCCCACTGTAATCCAACGATAACGTCGGCCTGAGAAGACATGCCGCGTAGACCCCGTCTTATTCCGAGCGGAATTCGAGATCGCTGGTGTCGCCCATCGGAATTTGCGAGACGCCTTGAAACTGCGTCAGCACGAACTCTGAAAAGAGAGCGTTGGGCCAGCCGAAGTTTTGGCGCGTGAACTGCGCCGGGTCGTCGGGATTGAACGATTCGTGCAAGAGATGGTCGCCTGGATCGCTGGCCAGGAGCTGCCCGAGCACGTCTTGTTTCTCCGTGCCCGTGGTCGCCGTCATGCCCTCGACGATGAGCGCCAGCGGCCAGACCCAGTGATCGGGGGTGTGATAGCTGCCGATTCCGCGCGCCAGCTTACCCTGATAAAACGACGGGTTGTCCTGCGAGAGTAAGAAGCGGCGCGTGTTTTCGTAATAGCGATCGTTGGGTGTGGTGTAACCGATGTAGGGCGCGGCCAAAAGGCTTGGAATGTTAGCGTCGTCGGTCAGGATGGCGTGGCCCAGGCCGTCCACTTCGTAGGCGTAGATGTAGCCGTACTTCGGCACCAGCACCAGGCCGTGCGTCTGAATCCCGCGCTGCACCTCGTCGCGCAGCGCGCGGGCTTCGCGCGCCTTGACGACGTTGTGATAGACGCGCAGCTCGATCTCCGACATATCGCCCAGCGCCACCACGGCGAACATCTCCGCCGGAATCAAGAAGTTGTAGTAGCAGGCGTCGTCGGACGGACGGAAACCCGTCCAGATCATGCCGGTGTAGCTGACCGGGCGGCCGCGCCCGTCGTTGGGCAGCTCTTTGTGGGAGTAGCGCGAGTCGCGCGGATGATTCTGTTCGCGCTGCATCGTCGACAGCACGTTATCGAGCATCGTCGAAAAGTCGCCGGTAAAGATCGACGCGTCGCCGGTTGCCTTCCAATAGCTCCAGGCCAGCGTCGTGGGATAGGCCAGCGAGTCGAGCTCGAACTTCTGCTCCCAGACGCGGTAGTCCAAGGTGTAGGCGTTGGCGTACGGATCGATCTGCAAGTACTTGACCATTCGCGCGATGATGGCGCGCAGCAGGCTGCGCACGTCCGGATCGTCCTTGGCGAAAAATAAATACGGACGCGCTTGAGCGCTGGCGTCGCGCAGCCACTCGGCCGGAATGTCGCCGGTCTTGATGTAGGCGGTGCCGTCGGGCGCGTACTCGGCCAGCTTGCTCGTGTCGAGCAATGCGGCGCGGAACATCTCCTGAAGCCGAGCGTTGGAGTTGGTGTAGCCGGCGGCCGCGCGCTCGATCGACTGGAGCTCGAGGGCAAAGCCGGCGATCGGAACGAGTGCGACAATTGCCGTCGCCAGCAACGCCAAGACGGCGCGCTTCAAACGACGGACCAATCTCACGCGGGCCAAGCTCCGTGAGCGTACAATGCCGGCAACTCCCGATAGCGTCCTAGGTAGTCGAGTCCATAGCCCACGACGAATACGTCGGGGATCTCAAAGGCCCTATACTTGATCTCGATATCCGCAATCCTGCGATGGGGCCGGTCGAGAAGGGTGCAGACGGCTAACGATGCCGGCCCTCGCTCGCGTAGCCGCTTGACCACGTATTGCAGGGTCAGGCCCGTATCTACCGTGTCGTCCACCAGAATGACGTGGCGCCCTTCCAGCGAGACGGCTAGGTCCTTTTCCAGCGCGATCCCGTCCCCGTCGCCGTAACGATTAACCGCGATAAAGTCCACGTGGCAGGGAATGCTAACCGCGCGGATCAGGTCGGCCAGAAAGGTGGCGGCCGCCGAGAGCAGCCCCACCACCAGCGGCGTCTTGCCGGCGTAGTCGCGCGAGATGGCCTCGCCGATGACGGCGACGCGATCGGCGATCGACTTGGAATCGAAGAGCGGCTCGCCGATCATTGGGCGCGCTTCGACGAACGCGAGAAAACGCGCTCGACGTCGCGGCGAGTGAAGAGCTTGACGTTAATGTTGGGATGGTGCGAGCGCATCAGCCGCACCTTGCGGTTTTTGCGGGTGTTGCGCACCGGCTTTGCCACGGTCAGCTCGATGTAAAGATCGTATTCGGGAAGATAAAAATCCGGTGTGAAAAACTCCACCGGATTGCCGCGTTCGTTCCAAACGATTGGAAAGCTCTGGGGTTCGTATTCCCAGGAAAGCTGGTAAAAGTCGAAGAGTTTGGCGAGTTCGGCTTCGCTCGCGTGCGCAAAGGACGCCCGGGACATAGCCACGGACTGTCACCTACGACGCGGCCGTGGGGTTATCCCGCCGGCAAGGTCAGAACGAAACGCGCGCCGCTCCGCGACGGCTCGACGCAAACCTCCCCGCCGGCACGCTGGGCGATCGCCCGCACGACTGCAAGTCCGATCCCGCGCCCGTCGCCTTCGCGCGAGCCGCGAAAGCCGAAACGGAAAATGACGTCGCGCTCGCCGGGGGCGATGCCCTCGCCGTCGTCTTGCACGGAGACGCGCACGCCGCGGGCGTCGCGAACGCACGCAATGGTGACGGTGCCGCCGTGGCGCCCGTACTTAATTGCATTTTGGAGAAGATTTGCCAGCGCGTGAACGCAGGCGTCGCCGTCCACGCGGACGCGGGCCGTCTGCGGAAGGCTGGTTCGAATCGTTACGCCCCGCACCGTCGCCAGCGGCGCGAGCATCTCGAGCACCGCCGCAATTTGTTCGACGGCATCG
>DATAPM010000292.1:0-5263 GCA_036265225.1 Vulcanimicrobiaceae bacterium | reverse complement strand
CGGGACGGGCGCTTATCCAGGTAAAACAAGAGCATTTCGGAGAAGCTACAAACCATGCGCTCTTCCACCGCTACTGTGAACGTTTTTATAGCAGGGCTGTTATCCGCTGCCTTGCTCTGCGCTTGCGGAGGTGGCCCAACTGCGAGCACGCCGCAGCTCTCTTCGTTCGATGTACGGTCGGCGCTCAAAGCGCAGCCGGACAAGAGTCCGAATTTCGGCCGCTGGATCTATAGCGCGCACCTTTACGACAACGACTTAAAGATTTACGAGCAAAACGGCAGCTCGTTAGCGCTCTTTGGAGAGTTTACGTCGGGCGTTTCGGCTCCGCAAGGAACCAAAGTAACACCTAATGGCTGGTGGTATGCGACCAACTCCGGCGACTCTACCGTACGCATTTATAAATCGAAAAAAAGCGGCCCGGTCGGCCCGTTTCCAGCGCTTCAAGACTATGGTCAGCTTCCAGTTAACGTCGACGCTCTGCCAAACCGTCGACTCGTTGCCGTTTCGAATCAGGGCGCGGGAAGCGTCTCGGGGAGCGTGAGCATCTACCTGAATCGTCAAACCAACCCTTCCCGGACGCTCACGTACGGAAACACGGCGGTCGTCGGTATGGGAGTAGCGATCAGTCACCAAGGCGACTGTTATTGGAGCTTTAACGGTTCGGCGAGCGGCAGCGGCACGATTGTCGAGTTCCCCGGCTGCAATGGAAGCGGAACGCAGGTGCTGTCCGGAATCCCAAAGGTCGGCGGCATCATCTTCGACCAAAGCGACAACTTGTATTACATCGATCAAACGAGCGGTATTTACAAGTGCCAGAAGACGTCCAAATGCAAGTCAATTCTTGGACTCTCGTCAGTCGGCCTCGTGCAGCCCTACAACATGAACTTTGACTATAAAGGTAAAGAAATTTGGGTCGCTGACCTGGCCGGCTACATCGTGGAACTGGCCAACATTAACGGTATCGGCAAAGGAAACAAACAGATAAAAGTAACTCGCTTTACCGACGGTGGCCCAACGGACCCGCCCTTCGGGATCGGTCCCGCGCCCGGCCAGTAGCGCCGCGCGGCTGCAGATGAACTAAGCTCGGCGGGCACGAAGGGCTCGTGCCGGTGTGAAAGCGCGAGAAGATTTGAGCGACGAAGGTTCGGCCAGCGTAGCTTTTGCTGCGTTGCTCCGTCAGTTTCGAGTACGCGCCGGCCTCTCACAGCAGATGCTAGCCGACCGTGCGATGCTCAGCGTGCAGGCGGTTAGCGCGCTGGAGCGCGGATATCGTAAGGTTCCTTACCGCGAAACTTTGGAGCGCCTCGAGGACGCCCTTTCGCTGACGCCGGAGGCGCGAGTAGCGCTCGAACGCGCGGCGCGCCGCGCCCGCAGCAGCCGCACCGCGGAGTCCGAAGCTCCTCCCCCGAATAATCTGCCTCGCCAGCTGACCTCGTTTCTCGGCCGCGATGAAGTCGTTCGGGAAATCAGCGAGCTGCTTCTCAATGCGCCGCTGGTTAGCATCGTCGGTACGGGCGGCGCAGGCAAGACCCGGACCGCTATTGCCCTCGGGATGAATTTGCTTCATCACTTTTCCGACGGCGTTTGGTTCGTCGAACTCGCCTCGCTTGGCGATCCGTCGCTGGTCGTGCAGACCTTGGGTTCTACGTTAGGCGTGCAGGAGTCACCCCAGCGGCCGCTCCTGGATTCAATCATGTCGTATCTATCGGACAAACGCTGTCTGCTCGTGTTCGATAACTGCGAGCAAATTCTCAACGAAACGCGCCGGGTCGTCGGCTCGCTGCTGCGCGAGAATCCGACGGTAAGCCTGCTCGCAACGAGCCGCGAATCGCTCACGATCGCCGGCGAGCGCGTCTTTCGTATACCCCCTTTGTCCGTGCCCCCGGCTGAAGTCTGCGATCCCGAAACCGCACTCGGTTATGGTGCGGTCGCGCTGTTTGCCGATAGAGTGCGCGACGGCGACGTCCAGTTCGCCGTCAACAACACCAACGTAGCGCCCATCGTCGAGATTTGCCGCCGATTGGACGGCCTGCCGCTTGCGTTAGAGCTGGCGGCCGCGCGAGCGACCGTGCTCTCTCCACAACAGATCGCCGAGCGGCTAGATCGTGCTTTTGACGTTCTCACCTCGATTGAGCGCGGGGGCCCCGAACGCCACCACACGATGCGGGCGGTCATCGATTGGAGTTACGCACTCCTCTCGTCGCAAGCAAGGCTGCTCTTCGACCGCCTTTCAATCTTTGTCGGCAGCTTTACGCTGGAAGCGGCGACCGAAGCATGCAGTGATTCGGTCCTTCTGGAAGGCGATATCCTACAGCTGCTCGGGTCGTTGATCGCACAATCGCTCGTCGCCGCCGACTTTTCGCGTGGCGAGGCGCGCTATCACTTGCTCGAGATAACGCGGCAGTATGCGCGCGAACGGTTGGACGCGCGCGGAGAGTTCGATCGGTTAGCTCGCCGCCACGCCGAGGCATATTTGAAAGTCGCGCAGCGTCTCGACGGCGATTGGTATACCGCCCGTGAAGCGACCTGGTTCTTTGTGGCTGAGGCGGAGCTCGACAACTTCCGTGCAGCTCTTGGGTGGACGTTGGGCAAAGGTAATGCGCTCGATCTCGGCTGCCGCATTACGGCCGCAATGGCGCGGATTTGGTATTCATTATCGCCGCTCGAAGGGCGCCGCTGGGTGCGGCTTGCTGCCGGCTCGTCTTTTGCGCAGTCCGAGCCGAGCGTACGAGCCTTTCTGTATCTTGCCGACGCCGAGCTAAGCGGAGCTCTGGGCGAGTATTCGGCGCGTCTGGGTTCTGCCCGGCAGGCACTCGGCCTCCGTGCGTCGCTCGACGACTTGCAGACGGCTCGGGCGCAACAGGCCGCAGGAAGCGCTTTAAGCGGACTCGGGATGATCGATGAAGGCGAAACGCTTTTGACGGATGCCTTGGCGGGTGCCACTCGAATGCACAACCGCAGGCTTCAAGGCCTTGTCCTGGGGGAGCTTGGAACCGCGCGGTCCCGCAGCGGCGATATCGAAAACGCGCGCCGCTATTACGCCGAGGCGCTTTCACACTACGTTCCGTTGGGATTCGAACGGGCGGCGGCCTCGATTGCGGGTCATCTTGCCGAGGTCGAATTTGCTTCAGGCGACGTCGCCGCCGCTCTTGTTCGTGTCGAAGAGGCGCGAATTGGTCATGAGACAACTCGAAATCGCCGATCCGCGGCGAACGATCTAAGCAACATGGCAGCCTACCTCATCTCTTTGAATCGCTTTGACGAAGCGCGGCGCCAAGCCATGCGCGCCTTGTCGGCGGCACGCGACGTTAAAGCGACCGTCTTGACGGCGTACGTCCTGCAACACATGGCGGCAATCGGAATCCTGGAGGAATCCACGAACGGAACTCTCGATCGCGCGACGATGCTGCTCGGGTTCGTTGAAGCGCGCCTTGCCAGTCTCGAAGCCCGACGCGACTATACCGAACGGCAAGAGTACGAACGAATGATCGCTTCCCTTCAGGCAGCGTTAGGAAAGCGTACCGGCGAACTCATGGCGCTCGGCGCCAAGTGGAACGAGGACGACGCGGTCGCCGTAGCACTCGATCTATAAAGGGAGTACCCGCTTGAAGGTTTTGAAGATCGGCGCCGCTGCGGCGGCGCTTCTATTTGCAGCCTGCGCCGGTTCGACGGTGCCCAGTGCTGCTGCAGCCTCGCCGGCAGTGCCGGCATCGGGAAAAAAGAAACCGCATGCCTCCAACGTCGTTGTCGTTATTATGGAGAACCGCGACTACGATCTCGTCATCGGCACGACCAGTGCCCCATATATTAACGGAACGTTGGTTCCGCAAGCCGCACTTATGACTAATAGCCACGCAGTGGGACACCCGAGCGAGCCAAACTACGTTGCCTTTTTCTCGGGGTCGACACAAGGTCTTCACGACGACTCCTGCCCGCATACGTTTACCGGGTACAACGCCGGCCAGGAACTCATCGCCGCCGGTAAAACCTTCGACGGCTACTCTCAGTCGATGCCGTACGACGGATATACGGGCTGCACGAGTGGCGAGTACGCCCGCAAGCACAACCCTTGGGTCAACTTCAGCAACGTTCCGTCGGGCTCGAATCTCGTCTACAACGGCTTTCCGTCATCGCCCCCGACGCTCTCCATCGTCGTGCCCAATCTCTGCAACGACATGCACGACTGCAGCACCCAGACGGGCGATACGTGGCTCAAGAATAATCTACCGCCGATCCTTCAGTATAACCAATCGCACAACGGCCTCTTGGTCCTAACCTGGGATGAAGCCGCTCCCGACGCCGACGGCACCAACCACATCGCCACGCTTTTGATCGGCCCGATGGTCAAACCCGGGTCGTATAAGCAGCAGATCACGCACTACTCCGTCTTGCGGACGATCGAAGACATCGGCGGCGTCGCCTGCACGGGCAGCGCCTGCACGGCGACGGCAATCAAGAAGATTTGGCGCTAGACCGCGAACGGCATGGTCCATGATCGTCATCGCTCTGGCCTACGCCGTTCACCTGATATCCATCCCCGCGGACTGGTCGCCGGCCACGCCCCGCGTCTCCATATCTGGTCCACCGCGATATGCTGCCGTCGCCTCCGGCGGCAGCATCGCGGTCTTACTCAAGCCGGCGACCAGCCTCTCCGGAAACGCGACGCGGCTGCTCGTTATTCGAGCGAACGGAACGAGGGTGATGCTGCAGGTTCAGGTGCCCGCGATAATCGAACGTTTCGGCGAGCATGGGAAAGGTTCGACGTGCCGGGCCGGCAACGACGACTGCCCTCATTTTGAAAACGTAACGCTGGCCCGCGACGGCACGCCCTTCGTCACCGTCGCGTATGTTAACGGCGGAGCGTATCCCGGCGTCCGGCGTTTAGCGTTCGTGTGGAACGGTCAATGGCACGCGATTCCCAAAGGAAGCGCGGTCCCCGCGATCGGTAGGCCGAACGCGCCGGACAATTTTTCGATCGCCGCCGCCGACAGCGTCGAACGCTTTGCCTACGTTGCCGACTTCGCGGACGGCTTTCCCTCTGAAGATTTAGTCCTTGCTGCCCGCGAGCGATCCTACATGGCCGACGTCTCCGGCATGCAATATTCCTCGCGAGTCGCCCGCCTTGGCCTGGGGAACGCAGCGGCTATGCGCGGTCAGTTTCTCGCCGGTTTCGAGGCCGGGATGAAACTTGTGCGCGGCGACCCGCATTCGGTCGCCATCCGTTGGCACTGCGACTTCGCCAACCCGGCCTTCGTCGGCATTT
>DATAPM010000291.1:0-3799 GCA_036265225.1 Vulcanimicrobiaceae bacterium | reverse complement strand
GCAGGCGACGGAACCACCACAGCAACCGTTCTCGCACAGGCGATCATCCGCGAAGGCCTGCGCACCGTGACCGCTGGCAGCGACCCGCTGCAGATCAAGCGCGGCATCGAGAAGGCCGTCGAAATCGCTGTCAACGAGATGGAGAAGTTCAAGAAGAACGTCGACACCAAAGAGAAGATCGCGCAGGTCGCGTCGATCTCTGCCAACGACTCGGAGATCGGCGAGCTGATCTCGGATGCCATGGAGAAGGTCGGCAAAGACGGCGTCATCACCGTCGAAGAGTCGCGCACCCTCAAGACCGAAGTCGAGACCAAAGACGGCATGCAGTTCGACAAGGGCTACATCTCGCCGTACATGGTCACCGATTCCGAGCGCATGGAGTCCGTGCTCGACGATCCGTACATTCTCGTGACCGAGCGCAAGATCTCGGCCATCGCCGACATCCTGCCGATCCTCGAGAAGGTCGTGCAGATGCAGAAGCCGCTCCTCATCATCGCCGAAGACGTCGAGGGCGAAGCGCTCGCGACGCTCGTCGTGAACAAGCTGCGCGGCACGTTTACGTCCGTCGCCGTCAAGGCGCCGGGCTTCGGCGACCGCCGCAAGGAGATGCTCAAGGATATCGCAACGCTTACGGGCGCGACGGTTATCTCCGAAGAGCTGGGACTCAAGCTCGACAAGGTAACGCCGGAGCAGCTCGGGCGCGCCAAGCGCGTGACCGTTGATAAAGACGAAACGACCATCGTCGACGGCGGCGGCAAGGCCGATGCGATCAAAGGCCGCATCGAGATGATCAAAAAGCAGGTCGAGGAGACCGATTCGGACTTCGATCGCGAGAAGTTGCAAGAGCGTCTTGCCAAGCTCTCGGGCGGCGTCGCCGTCATTCAAGTCGGCGCGGCTACCGAGACCGAGCTCAAAGAGAAAAAGCATCGCATCGAGGATGCCCTTTCGGCAACTCGCGCTGCGGTTCAAGAGGGTATGATCCCCGGTGGCGGCGCTTCGCTCGTGCACGCGGTCAAGGCGGTCGACAAGTACGAGCCCCCAAAGAGCAACGGTCACAGTGCGACGTGGGCCGACGAAAAGATCGGCATCAACATCGTGCGCAAGGCGCTCGAAGAGCCCCTGCGCCAGATCGCCGAGAACGCCGGTTTCGAGGGTTCGGTTCAGGTGAACAACGTGCGTTCGAAGAGCGCGCCGATCGGCTTTAACGCCATGAACGGCGAACTCGTCGACATGTTCGAAGCGGGCATCATCGATCCGCTCAAGGTGACGCGCGCGGCGCTGCAAAACGCGGCCTCGATCGGTGCGCTGATCCTCACCACCGAAACGCTTATCGCCGACAAGCCCGAACCCAAGAAGGAGTCGGCGGGCATGCCCGGCGGCGGCATGGGCGGCTACGACATGATGTAGACCTCTTGCGTCATTCCGAGCTTGTCGAGGGATGACTTGGAGTTAAGCGTCAAATGGAAAGGCGCGCTGCAAGGCGCGCCTTTTATTTCGTCTTGCGGGCTACGAAGATTACCCGGCCGAAGTTTGCCAGAGTTTGGGACAGAGCAGCGTGCCGGTCTTCTCGCCGGCGAGACCGTCGACCATGTCTTCGGTTACGTTGAACGTGATGCTCGTCGGCCAACCGCCCCACGGAACGGGAAACGGAATCGGCAGACGGACGTAATGATATTGATGCGTTGTGGTGCGCAGGCGCAGCGCCAGCAGCTGGGGTCCGCCGCTTCCGGTGACCGACGTGAACGTGGCGTAGTATGCATCCTGGTCGTTCTCGACGCTGATATCCGATTGCAGCGGTTGCGGGATGGGTTTTCCGCAATCGACGGTGCTTTTGTCGAAGATGACGAACGTCGGCTGCACGTAGAGGAACGATTGCGGCGCGGTTCCCGAGAGCAGCACGGGACGTGGCGGCGAGGGCATGGGAGGATCGGCGAGCTTCTCGGTGATGCTGCGGTTGTGCCCGGAGATGAAGAATAAATAATCGGTCGCCGCGCAGCCGTACTTCGGCGCCGCTATGTCGAGCCGGTAAATTCCGAATGCGCTATCGAATTCGATGATGGCTTCCGGATCGTCGCCGCGCTCCACGCGAAAGGTGCGGTCTACTTGGGCGCGGCCGATGCGGTCGGCCAGATGGACGCGCAGCGCGACCGACGTACCGGTAGGCGCGCGGCCGATTGCGCTGCAGAAGCCGACGTGCAGGACGACGTGAGCGAGCGGAAGCATCGTTCGTGCTTTCGACGCCGCGCCCCCGGCTCATAGGAAGCGAGCCGTAATCCCTGAATAGGTCAGGGCTGATGTCTGCGCGCAACGTCAACGATTTCACCATTCGGGTGGCCACGGTCAATGGCTCGGGAAGTCAATCCTCCAATCTCGTGCTCACAAACGCCATCGCGCGTCTCGGCATACCGGTCGCCCCCAAGAACGTTTTCCCGTCCAACATTGAGGGACTGCCGACGTGGTTCGACGTCCGGGTCTCGGCGCTGGGCTATCAGTGCCGGGCGCGCGACTTCGACGTGCTGGTCGCGCTCAACGCAGCGACGTGGCAGCAGGACGTGGCCGGCGTAAAGCCCGGAGGCGCCGTCGTTCACGAGGAGAGTTACCCGGTCAAGGGCGACACGATGCGCGAAGATCTAACCTATTACGCCGTTCCGTTCGCGGCGCTGGCGAAGGAGCACTTCGGCGACAAGGGCGATCTGCGCAAGTACTTGATGAACATGATCTACGTCGGCGTTCTCGCACAGCTGCTCGAGGTTCCGCCGGCGACGATCGAGGAGAGTCTGCGCGGGCAGTTTCGCAGCAAACCCAAAGCGGTCGAGTTAAACATGACCGCCATCAACGTCGGTTTCGATTACGCGCGCGAGCATCTCGAAAAGCACGATCCATGGCGTTTGGTGCCGATGACCGGTAAGACCGAAGGACTGCTTTTCATGGAGGGCAATCGCGCCGCCGCGCTTGGCTGCGTGATGGGCGGCTGCACGATCGCCGCATGGTATCCGATCACGCCGTCGTCCTCGCTCTGCGAATATTTCATTCAATACAGCGACAAGTACCGCGTCGATCAAAAGACCGGCGAGCGTAACGTCGCCATCGTGCAAGCCGAGGACGAGCTCGCCGCCGCCGGCATTGTCTTCGGTGCAGGTTGGGGCGGCGCGCGCGCAATGACGTCGACGTCTGGTCCCGGAGTCTCGCTCATGGCCGAATATGCCGGCTACGGATACTTTGCCGAGGTGCCGGGCGTGATCTTCGACGTGCAGCGCGCCGGGCCGTCGACCGGACTGCCCACGCGGACGATGCAAGGCGATCTCTCTTTTGCCTATACGCTCTCGCACGGCGACACCAAGCACCTCGTACTGATGCCGGCGACCGTCGCCGAAGCGTACGAGTTCGCGATGGAAGCCTTCGATCTCGCGGAGCGGTTTCAGACGCCCGTCTTCGTGCTTAGCGATCTCGACTTGGGGATGAACGCGTGGCTCACGCCGCCGTTGCGCTACCCGGAAAAGCCGTTCGATCGCGGCAAAGTATTAGGCGCCGACGATCTCTCGTCGATGAAGTCGTGGGGACGTTATCGCGACGTCGACAAGGACGGCATTCCCTATCGCACGCTGCCCGGGACCAAGCACCCCAACGCCGGATTCTTTACCCGCGGTACCGGGCACGACGAAGAGGCTCGCTATTCGGAAATGCCGGACGTTTGGCAGCGTAATCTCGACCGGCTCGTTCGCAAGCACGATACGGCGCGCAGCGTCGTGCCGGCGCCGATCGTCGAGGAGAAAAAAGGCGTGAAAGTGGCGATCCTGGC
>DATAPM010000290.1:0-5010 GCA_036265225.1 Vulcanimicrobiaceae bacterium | reverse complement strand
AACGCTCGTGCTGGAGTGGACCGATCCGCCGATGAGTGCCGGCCACTGGATTCCGGAGCTCATCGAACTGGCCGGCGGCGAGCCGGTGTTAGCGAACCCCGGGGTTGATTCGAAGCGCTTGGAGTGGGATGCGATTGCGGCGAGCGATCCCGACGCCGTCATCGTTGCGCCGTGCGGCTTTGATTTGGCGAAGACAAGGGCGGCGGTCGCGGACCTTGACACGACACCGCAGTGGCGTTCGCTGCGCGCGCATCGCTCGGGACGCGTGTTGCCGTTGGACGGCAACGCCTATTTGAGCCGTCCCGGCCCGCGATTAGTCGAGGCGGCGGAAATCATTGCCGAATGGTACGCCGTAGATTAGCGTTCCTAGTGCTCCCAAAACAGCGGGTACAAGATTTGCGTGAAGATCGTGAAGACAATAATTGGGCCAAAGATGAAGGCGTATCGGCGGCGGATCGAGGGGCGCTTCCAAAACTCGAGAGTTAGCGCCGTCACGAGCAGGACTAGTGCGCCGACGCTCAACCAGCTCGGATGGCCAGGCGCAGAGGCGGGCAGCCACTGGGGTGGAACCATGATGACCACAATCGGGACGGCGAGCCAAAGCGCTGCCATAAACAAAAGCAAACGCCTTCTTTGCGGCTCCCGCTTGTAGCGCCACGCTAAAATAGCGGCCATTACCACGGTCGCACCGGCATATATCGAAATCATCAGGCTCATTCGGTAATCCCCTAGTGACGCAAAGCCGACTTCAGTCTTCTCAGCCCGCTGCCCTAGCGGGATCGCGCTTTGGTCACCCTTCGACAAGCTCAGGGCGACGCGGTGGGCACTAGCCCGTCCTTCGATACAGGCCCGTTGGGCCTGCCTCAGGATGACAGGGAGAGTGCTATACTAGCGGCGCGGAGCACGCTGGACGGCCGCGCTTCCCGCGGGGGAGTGAGGAAAGTCCGGGCTTCACAGGGCAGGGTGCAGGATAACGTCCTGTCGGGGCAACTCGAAGGAAAGTGCCACAGAAACATACCGCGGCGCCTAACGGCGCCTGTAAGGGTGAAATCGTGAGGTAAGAGCTCACGGAGTGCTGCGGTGACGCAGCCTCGGGTAAACCCCACCTGAAGCAAGACCGCTCGACTCTTCGGCGGCTTTGGCCGCCGAACGGATGGCCCGTCCGAACGAGCAACGTCGCATCGAGGCGCTCGGTAACGCGCGCCCCAGAGAGATGGCCGTCGCCCACGTGAGTGGGAACAGAATCCGGCTTACAGGCGTGCTCCGCAATGCAACTCTGTGGGTCTTGCCGGCGTTCTTAGCGAAAGAATGCAATCGATGAACCAGCACCAGTTCACTCCCGACATGACGGTCGACCAGGCGTTTCAGCTGCATGCGGGCGCCCGGCGCGTCTTCGCCAAGTTCCATTTAGGCGGTTGCTCGAACTGCGCGATCAGCGAGTCGCATACCATCGGGGCGATCAGCGTCGATTACGGCATTCCGCTACCGATGCTGCTCGAAAGCCTCAATGCGCTCTTCGATCAGAGCGCGCTCTCGATCGGCGATCGCGTCCGCATCCCCGACGAAATCCGCGATAAGATCCCGCAACTGGCCGGCGTGCCCGAGGTTGGAGAGATTATCGGCGCTGAGGGTGGTGCCTACACGGCCGACTTTGGCGACGTTCGGCTTCAGGGACTCGCCGAAGACTTCATCGTCGTGCCGGCCGAAGCCGCGGCGACCTAGAGCTCGCGCCGGGTTCCGAAACCCTCGTCCATGCGGTGCCAGTAGGCAACGGTGGGCTCGCCCAGTTTCCAGCAGAGATAGACGGGTTCGTCGTCAACCATCGCGGGGAAGTCAATGAGCCCTAGGTCGATGTCTTTGACGATGCACCCATAGGACTCGATTCGATAGATCAATCGGCCGATTTCGTGTTTCAGCTCACCAAAGCGCGGCGCGGGAAGCGAGGAGCGCAGGCTGGCCAGTCGCGGCCGGCGCGCGATTTGCCCGTGGTGCAGCGCCGGGTCGGACTCCAGCAGCTTGATGGCCAGGTCGCGGCGGCGCTCGAGGAGCTCCTCGACGAGCGGTTCGAGCTTGCCGATGAGGGCGTTGGCGCGTTCGGGCGAAAAGAGTTTCATATGAGCTCGCTGCGTATCGTGCTGGTGACGGGCGTCTCCGGTGCGGGCTTGAGTCAAGCGATCAAGTCGTTTGAGGATTTGGGCTTTTACTGCATCGAGCACCTTCCTCCCGTGGTGCTCGACTCGACCGTTTCGGCGTTGGAGCGCTCCACGGTCGAAGATATTGCCATCGCGCTCGACGTTCGCAGCGATGAAGGCTTGGGTGACCCGGGCAGCGCGATCGACTCGGTTCTACGTACCCATAACGCGCGTCTGCTCTTTTTGGATGCCGACGACGACCTGCTGGTGCGACGATTCAGCCAGACCCGCCGGCGCCATCCGTTCGCTCAGACCGGCTCGGTACGTGAGGCCATTGAGGCCGATCGCCGCGTGCTGGCGCCGCTGCGGGAGCGCGCCGACGTCGTCATCGACACCACGAACCTCACCCACGGCACGCTGAAAGAACGAATCGCAACCGCCTTCATGCGCGACCGGCCGGTTCGGCTGGCGGTTACTTTCGTTGCCTTCGGCTTCAAATACGGGCTGCCGACCGATCTCGATCTTCTCTTCGACGTGCGCTTTCTGCGAAATCCGAACTACGAAGAAGCCTTAGCCGAACAGACGGGCGACGATCCGGCGGTCGGCGCATTCATCGAAGAGGATCCGGCGCTCGCGCCGTTCTTAACGAAGGTCGAGGATCTCTTGGAGTTCTTGCTGCCGCGATTTCTGGCCGAGGGTAAGACGCAACTCACCGTCGGCCTGGGTTGCACCGGCGGGCGCCACCGGTCGGTCTACGTCGCGCGACGGCTCAGCAGGCATTTCGCCGGCGAGCCTCGTCTCGACGTGCGCTTCGAGGCACGGAACCTGGAGCACGCACCGTAATGCGGCAACGTTTTGTCGGCACGCTGAACTGGCTGCTGCCGGGAACCGGCGTTAAGCGTTGGATCGTGCTGGCCGTGCTCGGTCTCGTGCTTTTGCTCGACGCGATTACGCGTTGGTTCATTGCCGAGGGCACGGGCATCCATATTAATGAGATTCTCGACGACATCGTGGACGATTATTTCCCGCCGGTCTATCTCACCGGCATACTAGCCTTTTTCGGGATCGGGCTTTTGATTGCGGGCGTCTGGATGTGGACCCGCTCGATCGTGCAGATGACGCGCGGACGGCCGCAAGGTCTTCGTGACGCGTTAACCGGTCGCAAATTGCAGCAAGGCTACAAGATCGTCGCCATCGGCGGGGGTACCGGACTCTCGACGCTGCTGCGCGGGCTTAAACGCCGCACCAGCAACTTGACGGCCGTGGTGACCGTCAGCGACGATGGCGGCTCCTCGGGCCGCCTGCGGAAAGAGCTCGGCGTTTTGCCCCCCGGCGACGTGCGCAACTGCCTGGTGGCGCTAGCCGACGACGAAGCCATGGTCACCGACCTCTTCCGCTATCGCTTCACCGAAGGCGAAGGCTTGAGCGGCCACTCTTTCGGCAATCTTTTTTTGGCCGCGATGAGCGGCATTACCGGCAACTTCGACCGAGCCATCAAAGAATCGAGCCGCGTGCTCAATATTGTCGGGCGCGTTTTGCCGGCGACCCTAGGCGTGGTGCGTCTTTGCGCCGAGCTCAACGACGGCACGATCGTCGAAGGCGAATCGAAAATCTCTGCCGCACATCGTCCGATCAAGCGCGTCTTCTTCGATCCCCCGGCCGCCTCGCCGCTCGACGAAGTTATTGCGGCCATTCGCGATGCCGACGCGATCGTGCTCGGCCCGGGGTCGCTGTTTACCTCGGTGGCGCCGAACTTTTTGGTGAGCCGCATCGCACGCGAAGTCGCCGACGCGCACGCGGTAAAGATGTACGTGTGCAACGTCATGACCCAGCCTGGAGAGACCGACGACATGACCGCCGCCGATCACGTCGAGGCGCTTCTTGCCAATGCGGGCGAACACGTTTGCGACTACGTGATCGTCAACGACGAACCGCCGTCGCGTTTGCTCGCCGCCTATGCCCAAGAGGGACAGGTTCCGGTCGAGCCCGATCTCGAGCGCATTGCGGCCCTTGGCGTCGAGCCCGTTCCCGCGGCAGTCATCGGCGAGACGGAGACGGTTCGGCACGATTCTGAAAAGCTGGCGACGGTGGTGTTGGGAATCGTGGATCGCACGGTGGCGGATCGAGCGACGCTGGTAAAGCCGGCGAGTGCTTATCGGCGATCCACCGCGTACGGCTAACGCCGTACAAATATTAGTGACCGGCTTGCTGCGCGAGGGTTAGATCCAGCTCGAACGGTTTTCCCGGTTCGATGTTGGTGCTGGACGAAAGCGTCTGGTATCCCGTCGCCTGCACCGCATAGTCGGCGATGCCGCTGGGGACTTTGTCGATCGAGAACTTGCCGGCCGCGTCGGTCGTTGCCGAAAGCACGGTGTCGATGGTGATGGTCGCGCCGGCCACCGGGCTATGCGTCGTCGCGTCGACGATTGTTCCGGTAACGGCTGCAGAGCCCGCGGCGGGCGGCAGAGCATCGTTGTTGCACCCCGGCGTGCCGGCGATTAGCAATGCCGCGACCACGGCAAATCGGCCGAAAAGTGCTTTCATAGGTGAAGTTCTTCGCCGCGCTGAAGCCGCCGCTCCTATGGCCAGCACCGTCCCGTCCTCGCGCACGGCCCGCCTCGCATACTTCGGAAATGCGCTTGAGGCGATTGGCCGTACGCCGCTCGTAAAGCTCAACAAGGTCGTCGACGATGCGGCGTGTTTGGTGCTGGCGAAGGTCGAGTACGTCAATCCCGGCGGCAGCGTCAAGGACCGGCCGGCGGTGGCGATGCTCGACGAAGCAGAGCGTCAAGGGCTGCTTCGCCCCGGGGGCACGATCGTCGAGCCCACGAGCGGCAACACCGGCACCGGGTTGGCCATGGCGGCGGCGATACGCGGC
>DATAPM010000289.1:0-1693 GCA_036265225.1 Vulcanimicrobiaceae bacterium | reverse complement strand
GCGCATTTAGCTTCGACCACGAAGCCTTTAGGTGGCGCGACGAACGCATCAACACGACCGAACTCGAGCGAACCCGCAAAGAAGCCTTCGTGGCTTACGGCAGTTGCAGCTTCTCCGAACCGGTAGATGACCTAGTCGCGTTGGGAATGCTGCCTCCGCAATGATCGTTCCATCCGACGCGACCAACCCGCACCTGGAGTCTTGGAGTCCCGTCGCCGCCCAAAGCGACTTTCCGATTCAAAACCTGCCATTCGGCGTCTTTTCCGCCGGTGGTCTGGAACGTATCGGCGTTGCGCTCGGCGACCGTATCCTCGATCTAGCGGCGGTCGCCGAAGCGAGTCTTGCCGACGATCTTTGCGAGCGCGAGCTGTTGACCGCACCCCGGCTAAATCCGCTGCTTGCGGCGGGGCGTTCGGTTTGGACGCCGCTGCGCGAGAGGCTCTCGTTGCTGCTGCGCTGCGACGGCGATCCGCGCTTACGCGAAGCCAACGCCGATCGCTTCTTCGTTGCACGCGACGCGGTAACGATGCGCGTACCGATGGAGATCGGCGACTACGTCGATTTTTACTCTTCCATCGAGCACGCGACCAATCTCGGGCGTCTCTTCCGGCCGAACTCCGAGGCGCTCTTGCCGAACTGGCGCTGGCTTCCGGTCGGCTACCACGGCCGCTCGGGTACCATCGTGATCGACGACACGACGATTCGGCGCCCGTCCGGTCAACGCAAGCCGCCCGATGCGGTGGCGCCCGATTTCGGCGCGAGCCGCCGGCTCGATATCGAGCTCGAAATGGGTTTCGTCAGCGGCGCCGGTAACGAACTCGGCGTGCCGATCGCCGCGGACGATGCAGGCGAGCACATTTTCGGCTTGCTGCTCGTCAACGACTGGAGCGCGCGCGACATACAAGCCTGGGAGTATCAGCCGCTCGGGCCTTTTTTGGGAAAGTCGTTTGCCACGACGATTTCGCCGTGGATCGTTACGCTCGACGCGCTGGAGCCGTTTCGGGTGGCCGGACCCGTTCAGGAGCCGCCCCCGCTACCGTACTTGACGGTGAATCAACCCTGGGCGTACGCCATCGAGCTCGCCGTCGAGTTGCAGAGCGAGTCGATGCGAGCGAAGGGCCTCGCGCCGGCGACGATCTCGCGAACGAACTTTCGCAACATGTACTGGAACGTCGCGCAGCAGTTGGCACACGCAACCGCCAACGGCGCCGTCGCGCGCCCCGGCGACCTATTCGCTTCCGGAACGATTAGCGGTAACTCTACGGGAACCCAGGGGAGTTTTATCGAGCTTTCCTGGAACGGCGAACGGCCGATCGAACTCCCCGACGGCGAGACGCGCCGTTTTCTCGAGGATGGAGACGAGGTCGTGCTGCGCGGATGGTGCGAGCGCGAGGGAGCGCGGCGCATCGGTTTCGGCGTGGCGCGCGGCCGCATCGCACCGGCACTAGACCTTTAGCGACTTCTTAAACGCTGCTCGGAGCTTCGACCCAGGAGCGAAAATACTCGCGATCCTCGCAGTCAAAGGCCGCCTGCGCCAACTGAAGCGGCTTGAATGTATCGACCATTACGGCGATCTCGTCGGTCGATTTCT
The DNA here is from genome assembly GCA_036265225.1 of Vulcanimicrobiaceae bacterium. Lineage (GTDB taxonomy): Bacteria > Vulcanimicrobiota > Vulcanimicrobiia > Vulcanimicrobiales > Vulcanimicrobiaceae > Cybelea. Next base: position 102 of record DATAPM010000289.1, on the reverse strand, counting down.
TCCCCAAGCTCGATTCGACCGCTCCGGGTTGTGGACCGTGGGGCGCGCCCGCAGCGTGCAGCGTGATCGAGCCTTCCTCGACGCCTCGGCGGCTCATGAAGT
>DATAPM010000288.1:0-3685 GCA_036265225.1 Vulcanimicrobiaceae bacterium | reverse complement strand
CGAGCGAGCAGACGTTCCCGAAGATGCGAAAACCGATCCGGTACGACGAAGATCAGCACCGCGTCACCGTAGGCCGCCTTCACGGCGAGCGCGCCGTTGACCTCGGGCTTCATAATCACGTCGTAGCCTTGCGTCAGGCTCTTTTGAACGTAATCGCGCGGGGTACCGTAAAGGTTGCCGTTATACTCGCGGGACTCCAGCAGGCCGCCGCCGCGCCGCATTTCGGCGAACTCCCCGTTAGAAACGAAGAAATAGTGCTCGCCGGTTCGCTCCCCCGGCCTGGGCGAACGGGTCGTTGCCGAGACTGAGTAGAGCAGATTGGGCCGCCGGTCCCGGAGCGCCTCTACGAGGGTGTCCTTGCCGGCGCCCGATGGGCCGGAGACGACGAAGAGCAGCCCTGGCCCCTTGATCAACCCAGAGTCGTTCAGGGGCGGCTGCAGAGAGCCCTCTGCATGGCCGCCGCCGCGTTGGAATCGACCTGCGACCCCGCCGGGCGCGAGTAACTGATACGCAGCGAAATCCCGTTGCGCGCGGTAAAGCCCTCCTGCAGAACGTCGCCGTCGGAAAGGGCGAAGGTCGCGACTCCGGCCAGTCCAGGACAGGCGGCAAAGGGGAAATTGCCGCTCGACTTGGCGCCACGGTGGCGCAGCAGCGCGTCGATCGTGACTACCGAGGCCAGCTCCGAAAGATTACCCGCGAAGGGCTTGCGCGCGTAATGATACTCCTGGACGCCGCTCCCACTTCCGATCGACCAAGCATCGCTCGCGCCGGGCATCGGCTTCCAGTCCTTGGGGGCGGCCGACGACCCCCCGCTGCCGCAGGCGGCGAGCAATGCGAGGGGGATCGCGGCCAAGGCGATTGCGATTCTCACCATAAGAAGGTTTGATGCTGACCGACTGGGTCCTTATCCGCCGGCTCGCCCACGAATTAAAGGACCAGCTGCGTGGCGCACGGGTCGAGGACGCAGGCTTACTCGCCGACGGACGCATCGCGATACTCTTTCGTTCGGCCGGCACATTCCGGCTGCTTGCCGTCGATCTGTTCGCGTCGCCCCCGTTGGTTACGCTCGAAACCGAGATACCCGCAATCCTCGATGAGGCCGGCTTCGGCCGCGCGCTCCGGCGTTCGCTGCGCGGCACGGTCCTTGCAGACGTTTCCGCGCGGCGCGACGACCGGCTGCTGCGGTTGACCTTCGGGACGCGCTCGCGCTTCGGCGTAAGCGATACTTTCGAATGCTATCTCGAGCTCGTTCCGCGTTTCGGCAACGCCGTACTGGTCAAAGGTGACCGCGTCGTGGCCGCTCGCAAAGAGTTCGCCCCCTCGGAGAATCCGCAACGAGCCCTGCTTGCCGGGGGCCCGTATCTGCTGCCGCCGCTTCCTGCGCGCACCAAAAGCGTAGTAACCGACGGCGAGATCGACGATATCGGGCCGCTGCACGTTTATCGCCGCGAAGGGCGCTTGCTGCAGGCCTACCCCGCGCCCCTCGCGGGCTTCGACGATGCCGCGCAGCGGTTCGAACCGTCGCTGCTGGCCGTTTTCTCGGAGCTACGCGCCCAACAGTTGGCGGCCGCCGGAGACGAGCTGCGCCGGCGGCGCGCCCGGGCGATCGGCAAGCGGTTGGACGAACGGGAACGCAAGCTTCGCGAAGAGCTAAACGGCATCGGGCGAAAGCGAGAACGCGCGCTTTCGCGCGACGCGCTGCGCGACGAGGGCGAACAGATCTATGCAACGCTGCATGACGTCGCCGAGCTGGAACGCGAAGCCGCCAAGGAGCGCGCCGGCAAGCTTTTTGCCGAGTATAAAAAACTCGGGAAAAGCCTGCCGCATCTCGACGAACGGGAGCGTGAGGCGGGCGCGATGCTCGAAGCGGTGGAGATGCTTCGGTGGGAGCTCGAACGCGCGCGCGACGAGGACATCGAGGAGGTCGAAATCGCGGCAGCTCAGCTCTGGCCGCGTGCACCGGCGCGCGCCGGCAGCCCGCCCAAACGCAAGCGGACGCTACTCGAGACGCGCACGCCGGCGGGTTCACGCATCGTCGTAGGACGCTCGCCGGTGGAGAACGCCGAGCTCACCTTTCGCGTGGCCCGGCCCAACGATCTCTGGTTTCACGCGCGCGGCGTCCCCGGCGCGCACGTGATTCTGACGCGCGACGACCGCTCCGAGGCGCCCGACGAAGACCTCGAGATGGCGGCGGCCTTTGCCGCTTTTTACTCCCGAGGCCGGGCCGGCAACTCGGTCGCGGTGGATTATACGGCGCGCAAATACGTTCGCAAGCGCCCCAACTCACCGCCGGGGCTGGTCTGGTATACGCAGGCCAAGACGCTCGTCGCGCGGCCAAAGCCGCTAGAGCGCGCGCTAGCTAGCCGTTAGGCGAGCTACGTAGCCGGGAGGCGCCCCTCGCAAGCCTTCCAATCCAGGTTGGCAAAGAAGGCTTCGATATACTTGCCTTTATCGGCCGGCTTGTAGTCCTTGATGAAGGCATGTTCCCACACGTCGAGGACGACGACGGGGACGAAACCGGCGAGATTACCGTTCTCGTGGTCGCCGATCCAGTGGTTGCTGATGCGGCCATTGGTGGTGTCGCAGTAAGCGATGGCCCAGCCGACGCCGCGCATGCCACCGACGGCCATGAAGTCTTTCTTCCACTCGTCGAAACCGCCGTAACTCTCGCCCAGAGCGTTGTACAGCCGCCCGGTTCCGATCTCCGCCGGCTCGCGAACCATGTTGTCGAAGTAGTACTCGTGCAGCCGCATGCCGTTGTACTCGAAGCCGAGCCGGCGCACGAGCTCGGCATACCCGGGATTGGCTCCGGCAGCTTTTCCGGATGTTCGCAGCTCGGTAAGGCGTTCGTTGAGCAGATTAACGTTCTTGACGTAGCCCTCGTAGAGGCCGAAATGCAACTCGAGGGTAGCGCCGGAAATCCCTTGCAGGCCGGAGAGACTCCATTTCCGCGGGGCATAGGCTTTGACCGGTGAGTAAACATTCATAATGCGCTGTCTCCATACCCGGACATTGCTCGACCGAAACAGGGTGGAAGGAAGCCATATTGCGGCAACGCAACCTAGCTGAGTAGTCAAGCAGAACTCACGCGAGGAGGGCGTACGTGAAGAATCCACTGGACTCACTCTCGGGCACGATCATCTGCGGCTTTATCCTGACCGCGATTCTCTGGTATCTCGCCCGTATGATCGTCTCTCACGCTGTCGGGACGGGAGCATAACGTGGCAAGCTCCGACTGGCTCTTCCGCTGGTTCCACATCATGGCCGGCATCATGTGGATCGGGCTGCTCTACTACTTCAACTTCGTCAACGTTCAGGCGGTCAAACAGGCCACTGCCTCCGGTGAAGCGGGTCCGATCGGCAAGTACGTCGTGCCGCGGGCGCTTCTCTACTTCCGCTGGGGCGCGGTCGTAACGTGGATCTTCGGCGCGGCGCTGCTCGGCGAGTTTCATGGCGCCGGCGGGACGAACGGTTTCGTCGCCGCGTTCGGGCTGCAAGGCGTCATGGCGCCAATCGGCCTCGGAGCCTGGCTCGGCACGATCATGCTGCTCAATGTCTGGGGCGTGATTTGGCCGAATCAGAAGAAAGTCTTGGGGATCGTTCCGGCGACCGACGAACAGAAGAATAAAGCGCGCCGTTTAGCGTTCCTTGCGTCGCGTACCAACACGATGCTGTCCATTCCCAT
>DATAPM010000287.1:0-18628 GCA_036265225.1 Vulcanimicrobiaceae bacterium | reverse complement strand
TCCATCGCGGGCGCGCGATGCCCGGAGGCCTACCCGGCGCAACGAACGTTTTTGGTGATCGCGCCCTAGACATCGAGTCCCTTTCGGGCGATTACGATGCCGTCGTCGACACCAGCGGTTATCTGCCTCGCGACGTCGCGGCGTCGTGCACGCACGTGCGCTCGCAAAGTCCCAACGCTATTTATGCGTTTATTTCAAGCGTCAGCGCGTATCGCGACGGCTTTCCCTCGGGTGCCGGCGAGTCGGCTCCGCTATGGGACACCGGCGATCCAAACGCGACCGAAATGACGTTGGAAACCTACGGCCCGCTCAAGGCGCTCTGTGAGACGACGGCGATGCAGTATTTCGGCCCGCGCACGCTGATCGTCCGTCCCGGACTTATCGTCGGTCCCTACGATCCAAGCGATCGCTTCACCTATTGGATTCGCCGGGTCGGTGACGCCGGTGCCGTGCTTACGCCAGGATTACCCAATCGCGAAATTCAGTTCATTGATGGGCGCGATCTAGCGGAGTGGATCGTTGGGATGCTCGCGGCCGGAAGCGCGGGAACGTTTAACGCAACCGGGCCGCTCGAACCGTTGACGTTCGGGACGTTTCTGAGCGCTTGCCGCACGACCTTAAACTCCGATGCCGAGTTTGTTTGGGCATCGCAAGATTTTCTGCTCGAACGCGGCGTCGAGCCCTGGATGGAAATGCCCCTCTGGATTCCCGATACCGAGGCCGGAGGATGGGATTCGATCTCCTCGGCACGCGCAATCGAGGCCGGCCTCGAGTATCGTCCCCTGAGCGACACGATCGCGCGTACGTGGGAGTGGGACGCGGCGCGCGATCGGGCCGTCGCACTGCGCGCCGGCATCACCGCCGAACGCGAAACCCAGCTGCTCGACGAGCTCAGAGAAACGACGTGAAAACAATTCGCCGCGCGATCGTTGGAATGCTCGGCTGCGCGTTGCTGGCAGCGGCACCGGCACCGTCACCAGCACCCGAAGCGGCCGCGCCGAGCCCGGCTGCCGATGCGGTAACGCACCATACGCTAGCGCTTGGGTCCAGGACGCTTTCGTATACCGCCCGGGCCGGCACCATAACGCTGCGTAACGGCGACGAGAAGCCGACGGCCGACATCTTCTACGTGGCCTACACGCTCGACGCCATGCCGCCCGCCTTGCGGCCGGTGACGTTCGTCTACAACGGCGGCCCTGGAAGCGCGACGCTTTGGCTGCACATGGGCTCGTTCGGACCGGCGCGCGTCGAGGTCGGTAACGGCACGGCGACGCGACCCGCGCCGTACCGCATCGTGCCGAATACCGAAACGCTGCTCGACGCGACCGACCTCGTATTCATCGACGCGCCGGAAACCGGGTACAGCCGCATCACCGGCGCCGGGAAGCCCGGAGATTTCTTCGGCGTCGACAAGGACGTCAGCGCATTCGAACAGTTCGTCGTGCGTTACCTCACGACGTTCGATCGCTGGAACTCGCCCAAGTTTTTGTACGGCGAGAGCTACGGAACGACGCGTTCCGCCGCACTCGCCGATGCCTTGCAGCTCAACGACAACGTGGCGATCAATGGGATCGTCTTGCAGTCGACCATTCTCAACTTCGGCATCGACGCCAATGCCGCCGGCGGGAACGACTGGCCGTACGTGCTCTACCTCCCGACCGAGACGGCCTCGGCATGGTATCACAATGCTTTGCCGGTCACGGGACAGAGTCTGGAGAGCGCGATCGACCAGAGCGAGCGGTTTGCCATGGGCGCGTATGCAAGCGCTCTGGCGAAAGGCGGAACGCTCGATGAAACCGAGTACGCGAACGTTGCGCGCGAGCTCCACGAACTGACCGGGCTCTCGGAACGCGAGATTCGCAACAACAACTTGCGGGTGCCCTACTCGCGCTTCGAAAACCGCCTCTTTTTGGAGCGCGGCACGCTGCTCGGCCGGCTCGACGCGCGATTTCGCGCTCAGGCTGTCGACCGCTTGGCCGACGTGCAGCCGTGGGATCCGGCCACTGCGGCGATTGCCGCGCCTTTCACCGCGGCCGTCAATCAGTATCTCCGCGATACCCTGGCGTACCGGACGACGCTCTTGTATCGTCCCAACGCGTATGCGATCATCGGCGCCGACCCCGACGGCTGGGACGTGCGACACAACGGCGTGCAGAACACCAACGTCGAGCCGGATCTTTCCGACGCGATGACCTTCAACCCGTATCTGCGGGTTTTTGACGCGAGCGGATACTACGATTTCGCGACGCCTTTCTTCGAAACGCTTTACTCGCTCGACCATCTCACGATCGACCCGTCGCTTCGCGCCAACATTACCGAAGGGTTCTACCGCTCGGGTCACATGATCTACATCGAGGATGCTGCGCGCAAACAGCTGCACGGCGACCTCGAGCGATGGTACGCCCAAACGCCGGGAGCTCAATAATATGCTTTTTGCAGCCGCCCTTCCGATATCGGCTCCGGCGGCCCCGGCGCCCAAGCCTTACGCCGATGCGGTAACGCATCATGCCATGCATTTACAGGGTAAGCGCCTGACCTACACCGCGCGAGCCGGCACGATCGGCATTCGGGACGATAAAGACCGAGTCGCCGCGACGATGTTTTACACGGCGTTTACGCTCGACGGAGCTCCGCCGGCAAAGCGCCCCATCACCTTTCTGTATAATGGCGGTCCGGGCAGCTCGACCATTTGGTTGCGCATGGGCTCCTTCGGGCCCGTCCGCGCGGTCACCAGCGGACCCCCGACCGGCGCTGCGCCCTTCCGGCTCGTCGAGAATCAGCAGAGTCTACTCGACGCGAGCGATTTGGTGTTCGTCGATATTGCCGATAGCGGTTTCGGGCGCATTTCGCCGGGAGCGGACCTCAAAAAGTATTTCAGCACCGACGGGGATACGGCAGCGTTCGCCCAGTTCATCGAGCGCTATCTCAACGCGTTCGGGCGTTGGAACTCGCCCAAGTTTCTCTTCGGCGAGTCGTATGGTACCGCGCGCTCGGCGCTGCTCTCCAACTATCTGCAGAACGCCAACGTCGGCATAAACGGAATCGTCCTTCAGTCTTCGCTCCTCGACGCGTCGCTGGCAACCCCGTACGATGCCGGCGGCGCTGACACCGACGACTGGCAATACGTCTTTTGGCTTCCGACGCTAGCCGCGACGGCCTATCACTATCATATGGTGGTGCGGCCGCCGGCAACGCTGACGGCCTTCGTCGGCGAGGCATCGCGCTTTGCGATGGGCGAATATCGCGAAGCTCTGGCCATGGGTTCGAAGCTTCCCGCTCAGCGCCGCGCCGAGGTCGTGCGAAAGCTTGGGCGCTACACGGGACTCTCGGAGGCGTACGTCTCCAATGCCGACCTGCGCATCCTGGGCTTCCGCTACGTCGCCGAGCTTAGGCGTAAAGCCGGGCGCGTCCAGGGCGTCTACGATGCCCAAGTGGAGTTATCGACGCTCGACCGCGCCCAAGAGTTTCCAGCCGTCGACCCGACCAACCAGTTGACCGGACCGCCATATTTTGCGCTGCAGAACCTCTATCTGCGCACGACCCTTCATTACAATCCGTCGGTGCTCTACCGCGCCGGTGCGTACGCGCAGATTCAGAGCGCCGGCGGCTGGGACTTTCGCCACAACGGAGCGCTTCCGATGGACACGGCCGGGGATCTGGCGCTCGCGATGGTCGCCAACCCGTCGCTGCGAGTCTTTTCGGCAAACGGCTACTTCGACATGGTGACGCCCTTCCAAGCCACGATCTATACGCTCGACCATCTCAATCTGGAACCGTCGTTGCGCCGGCACATCGCGTTCGGCTTCTACGAATCGGGTCACCTCATCTACGCCAACGAACGCGCCCTGCGGCGCTACCACGACGATCTCGAGCGATGGTATGCGGCAACGCTCGCCTCGCAGCGCTAGAGTAAGTCGCGCAACGTCAAGGTGACGTCGAACGGCTTGCCGCCGCGGCTTACCGTAACGCGGAGGGCCGTTCCGGCAGGCATCGTCCAATAATCTTTGATCTGATCGGGACTGAGCGCAGCGGCGGACCGGCCACCGATCGCGACGAGCGTATCGCCCTGCCGTATTCCCGCTTGCTGGGCGGGCGAATCCGGAATGACCCACGCCACGACCGTTGCGCCGGATACACGGTTGACGGCGATGCCGGTTCGCGTGAACGTAAAGGGCGCGCCGAATTCTTCGTTTTTTGCCAAGTAGAGCGTTTTATCGGGAACGTCAATCGTCACGGTAAACCGGCGCAGTATGTCGGTGCCGATGTTACCGTCGAGATCTGGGGCGGAAAAGACACCCCCGCTGGCATGGACGACGTAAGCGACCGGATCGCTCAGCACCGAGCCGCCGAGGTTTAGCGTATCCACGCGGCCGGCGATCCCGGTCATGACGCCGCCGACGCCTCGGCCGGGGGTCGCCTCGACGGTGCGCGGCATCTTGGCCACGAAGCCGCCGGCGTTCGCGAAGCGTTCGGAAAGCATCAGCGCCTGCGGCGAGCCGGCATCGAGGTCAAAGCTCCCCTCGATGCCGTCGACCGCCGCCCGCACGTTGGGGAAGACCCCGCTGCGCAGGGTCAAGGGCAGCGCCGTCGCCTTGGGGTTGACGCGAAACACTTGCGGATTGGCCAGCGTAAGCGTTTTATGAGCGTAATCGATCGTCACGATCAGCTGCGCGAAAAACTCGCGTCCCAACACGCCGCCGAACTGCAGGCCCTCGTAGGGACTGCCGAGGTCAATGGCGGCGGGCAGCACGAGAAAGTAGGCTTTCTTGAGCCTCGCGTCGCCAAGCGACGCAACCGTCGGAACGACGACCCCCATCGGCTCGGCCGAGTTGCCGGTCCCCGAGATCTGAGCCGTCGCCACGACCGGCAGTTTCAGCTGTTTCTCCGCTATGCTCGAGAGCGAAGCCGCGCCACCGGTGTCAAAAACGAACGCGTAGGCCTTCCCGTCGACCGTTGCCTTGACGTAAATATGATTGCCGTAGAGCCGGAACGGCACCGTCGTGGAACCGGTGACCGTGGCCGCGGCTTGATGTGCGTGGGCGTGATCCTGTGCGAGTGCCGGCGTCGTTGCGAGCAGCGCGGCAAAGAGCAATGCGGTTATCTTCATATGAATCACTACTCTCGGCCGGCCTCGGCGCATTCACTTCCGGGTGACGCGTTTATGACACGTCGCGCGCCAATTTTGAGGGGCGCCTGAGGACGGGGGGCGGCTTAAGGTGTTTTCATGAAAGAGATGGCTCCGGAGATCCAAACGGTACGGCCTAGCACCGCGGCAATGCCCCGCCGGGAGTGGGGCGAACGCGAAGTGCGTCGCTTGCTCAGGGGGCTACGGCGTCCGCACACGCTGGCCATGGAGCCTTTGGCGCGATTTCTTTGCGACATCTATTCTGTCGAGAATCCGTACGATGCGTCGCTTCGGTTTATCGCCGAGACCTTCGTTAACGGCGGGTTGGTGGGCAAGCGCCTCTTCGAGCTGATCCAAACCTGCGACGTCCAAGCCAGCGAAACGCTCGTCGCCGCGGCCTCGGAGATGGGCGTATCGCCCCGCCAGTTCTTCCGCTATCGCCGAGAGGCCATCGTCGCGCTCGCCGCGCACGCCAACCGCCAGGGACGCCCCGACGATGCGATCAAGAACCCCATGGAGGAGTTGGCGCGTCTTCTCGGCGAGACCGATCCCGCTGCGGCCAGCCAAGTGTACGAGATCGCCGCTCCCCCCGCGGGGCGCGTCACGATGGAACGCGTGGAGATGCTGCTCAACTCCGGCGAGTTCTTCGGTAACGACGTGCTCGACCGGTTTTACGGCTCCGAGCGACTTCGCGTCCTCATCAAGATCGCACGCACCTCTTACATCTTCGGTAACCCACGCGCGGGCGAGGCGCTTTTAGATGCGGTGCGCGACGGCATGTCCGACGCAATCGTCGAAAATCGCGAGGTCCTCGATTTCGACCTCCTTTACACGCGCTACATTCGCGCGCTTCATCGCGGCGACGCTTCGGAATGTACTGGCCTAGCCGGCGATGCGCGCCGAGCCGCCAAAGGCGACGAGATGCGGACGATTGCGGCCATCCTGATCGAGGGAGAATCCGCGGTACGCGCCGGAGATTTGCCGCTAGCCGAACAGACGCTAACCGCCGTCGAGGCGATGGTGTTGCGCCGCACGCAGCTGCGGCTCGTGACCGTCGCTATCTGTTTGAGGGCGGCAATCGCGTTCATGCGTGGCGACCTGGCCCGAGCCTACGGCTACATCCATTCGGCCCAACTGGCCTTGCACGAACGACCCCTCGATGCGATGACGATCAATGCGCTGATCGGACGAATCTCCCTAGCGATGGGAACGCCGTGGCGCGCACCGCGCGAACTGCTGAAGGTCGCCGAACCACCGATACGGACGTTGGTACCGGCGAACGGCGCCGCTTTCGTCGGACTCGACGGGTCGACGCGACGCCTCTTCCCGCGACTCTATCTCAAAATCGTCGATCTTCGCGCCGCACTGGCCGCCGGCGAGGTCGGTGTCATAGACGACATCGTCGAAACGCTCGCGCTCGCCCGGCAAGCCGGGTATCGCTCTTTGGAGGCCTGCTCTCTGGGCGTACTCGCCCGGTGGCACGCTCGCGCCGGCGATTCGGGCGAAGCGCAGTCGTGCACGATCAAAGCCTGGACGATCGTGACCGATCTCGGCGATTTTTATGCGGCGCACGATGTATTCGCCGGCGCCGGCACCACGCGCCGGGAGTTCGGCGCGGCGAATCTCGATGACGAGTTTCTTGCCGCGTTCTATCAATCACTCGAACGGCGGTTCCCCGGTGCCGTTCTGGTCGCTGCGTCGAACGGCGCATCGAAAAACCGCTTCTGGCGAAGCCTCCTTCTCGGCGCTAGCGGGGGCACCGGCATAGAGCGCGATGAAACACAAGCATTCTTGGACGCGATCGCTCGCGAATGCGAAGCGGCGGTGTGCCAGAAGCAGCGTGCGCCCTTTGTTCGCGCTGCCGCGCGTAGCGCAGCCATTTTACTTCCGCCGGCCGAACGCGACCTCTTCATTACCGCTCTGACGAATGCGCTGGAGACCTGTTACGAGTGGCTTCCCGGCGGCGCGTCCAAGTTAAAGCGCCCCCAGTTTTGAGCGTATCGCTGCGCGCCTTCGGCCTCGGCGTCGTAATCGTTACCGAGTTAGTGTCCGGCGCGCGAGCCGCCGATACGGCTCTGGGGAGTTGGCTCCCCAAGGCCGACTCCGGTTTCAATGCCTGGAGTCGCGGGCAGGCGACGCAAGTAACCCGCTATGATTACTTCGTCTGCGGGACAAGCGCAGAGCCCACGCTGCCGAAGCACGATCTTCACTATCCCGGCAGCGCTTGCCCACTATTGAAAAGCGCCACGCCGTTTGTTTACGGCGCCGCCGAACCGATCAAAGGAAGCATTCTCTTCGACCGCTCGGAGGGCGTCGTTTTCTTCAACACGGGATGCTGTGCGTGGCGCGGCTACGTGCTGGTAGCGGGCACCGGAGCGCCCCCGCAGCAGGTGGCGCGGGCGAATCTGAAAGACGTACGGACGGCGCGCGGCATCAAGCTGGGCATGACGCCGCCCGAAGTCATCGCCGTTTACGGCCACGCTTTGCTGCGCAGCGGCGCAAGTCGTCCGGGCATGGGCGCGCTTTACTATACGACGATGCGTGGGACGCCGCAGAAGTCGCCCGACGCTTGCGGACAACATCAGAGCTTCTTCTTCAAGCAAGGACGTTTAGTCGAGATCGATCTTCTGATGGGCTGCTAGCCGTCTTTGCGGCAGGCCGCGGCCCCGCGATTGCGGAAGCCGCCACCATGTTGACGCGCTGCATTGTAACGCTCTCGTTTTTCGCACTGACCGCTTGTGCCTCGGGGAGCACTCCGTCGCTGCCCGCCGCCAAAGGATTCTCGGCGCTTCGTGCGTTTAGCGGTACGGGATCCGGAAAGATCAAGCACGTCATCTACATAATCCAAGAGAACCGCAGTTTCGACAATTTGTTTCAGGGATATCCGGGAGCGGATACCGTCTCGAGCGGCTCCAACTCTAACAACCAGCAAATTACGCTGCAGCCTGAGTCGCTAAGCAAAGTCTATCTCATCGATCACTCGGTTTACGCCATGTTCGCCGCCTGCAACGGAACCGGCAGCGTCCCGGGAACCAACTGCAAAATGAACGGCTTTAACAACGAAGAGTCGTACGGAGGGCCGAGTAACCCGCAGTACGTCTACGTGCCGCATACCGAGTCGAAGCCGTACTTCGATATGGCGCACGAGTGGGTCGTCGGCGATCGCATGTTCCAGTCACAGCTCGACGAGAGCTTTGTCGCCCACCAATATGCCATCGCCGCACAGGCACAGGCCAGCGTCGACCTCCCCTTCTATCTGCTGTGGGGATGTGCCGGCGGCAAGAACGATCAGGTGGGGACGCTGGAGCAGAATCGCAGCCCGTATGGCCCCTACCAGCAGGCCTGCTTCGATTACACGACCCTCGGTGACGAACTCGATGCGGCGAAACTCTCGTGGAAATTCTACGCCGTTCAGTATAACGACGACAATGGCGGAAACGGGGGAACCTGGTCCGGTTATCAAGCCGTCCGGCATATCTTTTATGGAAGCGATTGGAGTAACGTCATCTCGCCTAACTGGCAGTTCATCAAGGACGTGCGCCGCGGAAAACTCGCCAGCTTCACCTGGATCACGCCGGAGTGCGCCGAGTCGGACCACCTGGAGTGCGGCGGTGGCTACGGGCCGTCTTGGGTCTCCGCCATCGTTAATACGGTTGGTAAGAGCAAGTTTTGGGACTCCACGGCGATCTTCGTGCAATGGGACGACTGGGGCGGATTCTACGACCACGTGGCGCCGACGTATCAGGATTATGACGGCACGGGCTTCCGCGTTCCGCTTCTCGTGATCTCGCCATACGCAAAGAAGAATTACGTCTCGCACGTACCCTATGAAACGGCCAGCGTTTTACGCTTCGCCGAAGACCTCTACGGATTACCGCAGATGGCCGCGGCCGACGCGCGCGCAAACTCGCCGGCTGCCGATTGCTTTGATTTCACGCAAAACCCGCGGAAGTTCGTTAAAATCAAGGCGCCCTATCCGCCGAAGTTCTTCCTCGGCCACGACTTCGGGAAGACCGGCCACATGGCTCCCGATTACGAGTGAGGAGACTGCTCCCCGTAACCTTATTTCTCTCGCCGGCTCAGGAGCCGCGTTTGTTTACCGTCGCGTAAGCGATTCGTTTAGCCTCCACTTCCGATTTGCCGCGCGCCGCTTCCGAGTCCAAGATGTGCTGCGCTTGCCGGCGCTCTTTCGCCGTATAACGATGCTTGTCGGGATTGTTCTTGTTGACGGTAGCATATCCGATCGCCTCGGCTTCCTCGGCCGAGTGCCCGCGTGCTTCCTCGCTGGCCTTAATATGTTCGACTTGCCTATGCTCTTTTGGTGAATAGCGATGCTTCTCGGCCATGCCTTGAGCGTGCCCATGCTTCGTCGCGTCTAACCGCCGGCCAGCTTGGAGGGGCCTGCTTGGCGTCGTGTCGTAATCCTGCGGGTCAAAAGGAGTAATGCATGCCGATCAATCGGGCGAGTTTTTTGAGCGCTTCACTTGCGGCAATGGGAACCGCCGCCGTAGCGGAACCCGCGCTAGCTGCCGCCCCGTCCGGTGCTGCGCCGGCCGGCGGACAAACGCCCCAGCAGCTGCTGGACCGGCTCATGGCCGGGAACAAGCGATTCGTTAACAGCGACTTTCCGATGCAGAACCACGTGGCCGAAAAGCGGGAAATGCTCAGAGATACGCAAGCGCCCTTTGCCGCGATCCTGACCTGCGCCGATTCGCGAGTGATCCCGAACTTTATTTTCGTTCAAGGGCTCGGCGATCTATTCGTCACGAGAGTGGCCGGCAACTATCCCGACGACCTCGTCACCGGCTCGATCGAGTATGCTATCGAACATTTAGGATCGCGAGTCGTCATGGTTCTGGGACATCAAAACTGCGGCGCCATTAAAGCCGTCTACTCTGCGACCGACGAGCATCAGACGATGCCCCCTCACCTCATTACCATCCAGCGACTGATTGCTCCGGGAATTCAAAGCGTCGTGCAAACCAAAGGCACGATAAGGGCGGCAATCGACGCGAACGTTCGTGCTGCCAAGGAGGTGCTGGCGACGTCGTCGCCCATCATCGACAGCGCGGTAAAGAGCGGAAAGGTGCTGTTGGTCGGTGCCGTTTATAAGCTGGGAACGGGTGAAGTCGCGCTGTTATAGCGCTCGCGGGCGCCGAGGGTAGCGCCGCAGGAGATTGGTGGAGCTGTCGGGGTACTGCCCCCCGAGTCCAAGAGGTCTAACCGGCGCGTTCTCCAGGCTCAGCCTTGACTTTGTCTTGGTCGAACGTACGCCTCAAGGCGGGGCTTACCGTTCGCTGCAGATTCTTTGTCTCGCTCGTGCGTCGAATCACGCGTCCGAGCCAGCCCGAGTTTGTGACCGGATTGCAGAGTGGTTCGGGCCGACTCTCCGCGTCCGGTGACTAGCCTAGATTAGGCAGCCAGTGCGTATTCGTTGTTGGCAGATATTGCCGTTGCGATCGTTTTAGGAGTGCTCGCAACTCCGCCTGCTGACGCCGACCACGGCCTTCTTGTCGAACCTATTTCAGCCCCGCGATCAGACAAACAACTATAACACGCCGAGGCAAGCGCCGGTTTCGGCGTCAGCGGCAAAGCGAGCGGCCCTTTTGGCCGGGTTAGTTAGGCCGCGCGGCGCTCGACCCGGTCTCCTTGAGCCATCAGGGTCGACACGATCGTCATGATAATGGCGCCGTAGAGATTGGCGAGCCACGGATTGATCTCACCGGTGGTGTGGAAGTTCGGCGCAATCCAGACCGTAATTGCGAAGAGTACGTAGTTGATCACGATCGAGAAGAGACCATGGGTGATCCACGTTAGCGGCAGCGAGATGAGCCGCAGAATCGGACCGATGATTGCGTTGACCAATCCGAAGACGATCGCCGCGATGACTGCGGTCCACAGCGTAACCGTATGGTTGAAGCCGGGAACGTACCTCGCGATGAGGTAGAGGACAATGGCGTTGACCAGGAATCTCAGAAGCCAGTTCAAGAGCGATACCCTCCTTCCAGTTCCTGCTTTATCTTTGCGGCCAACGCGGGCGTCATCCCTTTGACCGCCGCGATTTCGTCGATGGCGGCGCGGCGAATCCCCGCCGGGGAGCCGAAGGCGGTCAGCAGCCGTTTTTTCCTTACCGGGCCTACGCCGGCGAGCGCGTCCAGCACGGAGCGGGTCATCGATTTGGCGCGCCGCTGGCGATGATAGGTCACGGCAAAGCGGTGCGCCTCGTCGCGGATTCGCTGCACCAGATGCAAGGCTGGGGAGTTGGGCGGAAGCACGATGGGATCGGTTTGATTGGGCAGGTAAAGCCACTCGTGCTCTTTAGCCAATCCGGCTACCGGGAGGCCGGTCATGTCGAGCTCTTCGAGCACCTCGACCACGGCTCCGAGCTGCCCTTTCCCCCCGTCGATCAGCAGCAGGTCGGGTTTCTTGTTGAAGCGCTCTTTTTTCGCCAGTTCGCGTTCCATCGGCGTGTCGGCATTGTCGGTCTCGCGCCGCAGATAACGTAAACGGCGGCGCAGCGTTTCCTGCATCATCGCGAAATCGTTCGGCCCGCGGTCGTACTGAATCTTGAACTTGCGATACTCGCTCTTTTTGGCTCGGCCTTCCACGAAGACGACCATCGAAGCGACTGGATTTGTCCCCTGAATGTTCGAGACGTCGTAACATTCGATGCGATGCGGAGGCTCGGGCAGTTCCAACGCGTCGGCCAGGTCCGTAAGCGAACGCGCCTGCGCCGTCTCCTGCAGCTCTTGATGCGCTAAGAATGCTTTGAGATTTTGCTCGGCGTTCTTCTTCACCAAGCGCAGATACTCGGCGCGTACGCCGCGCTGCGGCTTAAGAATGCGTACCCGCTGGCCTTTGATCGAGGAGAGCCAGGTTTCGATGGTCGCGCGCTCTTCGGTCAGCGCCGTGACCAAAATTTCCTTGGGAACCGCGGCAGAAATGGCTTGCGCGTCGTTCTTTCGGCTCTGCCGGCTCTCCGGAACGGGTGCCTGATTGTCCCGCGCAACTCTCGCCGGAGAAGCCGCTGCCTCTTCCGGCGCTCCGGCCGTGCGGGCCGTGTAGAACTGCTTGAGGAACTCGCCGGTGAGCGTCTCGTCGGACTGCTCGAAAACGCCCTCCAGGATAAAATTCTCCTGACCGATCAGCTTACCGCCGCGCACCAGAAAGACTTGCATGCAAGCCTGGCCTTGCGCGCGGGCGATCGCGACGAGATCCATGTCGAGGCGTGACTTCCAAACGACCTTCTGTCCTTCGGTAACGCGCCGGACTTGGACGATGCGGTCGCGCAAGCGCGCCGCGCCCTCGAAGTTCAGATGCTCGGCGGCGTCGGCCATCTCCGATTGTAGTCGCGTCAGCAACGAATCTTGCTTACCCTCGAGAAAGAGCACGACCTCGTCGATGGTGCGATCGTAGTCGTCCTGGGTCTGGTAGCCGACGCACGGCGCCAAACAGCGCTTAATATGGTACTGAAGACATGGGCGCTTACGCCGCCCGTCGATCGGCTCCCGGCAGGTGCGCAAGGGAAAGACGACGCGAACTAAGTTGATGAGTTCGCGCAGGCCGTGAGCGTTGGTGTAAGGCCCGAAGTAACGCGCGCCGTCGTTGCGGACGAACCGGGTAAATACGACTCGCGGAAACGGTTCGTTGGTGACTTTGAGGTACGGGTAGCGTTTGTCGTCTCGCAACCGGACGTTGAACTGCGGCTGGTGCCGCTTGATGAGGTTGGCTTCGAGGATCAGCGCTTCGACTTCGTTGGTGACGACGATCGTGCGGACGTCGGCGACTCTCTCGACCATTGCTGCCGTACGCGTCGTATGGACGGCACCCTCTTGAAAATAGGAGCGCACGCGGTTGCGGAGCGAGATCGCCTTTCCAATGTAGAGAATCTCGCCGTCGTGACCGACCATGAGGTAGACCCCCGGAGCATCGGGGACCTGGGAGAGCGTGGCGTTGAGGTTCACTCGGCTAGATTTGCTTTGGCGCGCCGGCGCCTTTTCCCGCGCATGATAAAGACCGTCGCGACGACCGCCAGAACGGCTACGCCGAGCACGATGTAGCCGCCGCGCTGCAGCAGCGGGAGCACCGTGTCGAGATGCGAGCCCAGCACGCTGCCGAGCAGAATGAGGAACGTACAGAAAATGAGCGAGCCGAGAAACGTCCAGAGGTAAAAGAGCGCCAGATTCATTTCCGCTAAGCCGGCCGGAATGGCGCAGACGCCGCGAAGCACCGGGAGAAAGCGGCAAACGAAGATCGCGAAAGTACCCCAACGCTCGAAGAACTTGTGCACCAAAACCAGACGGTCGTGGGTGAAATGGATGTACTTTCCGTAGCGCTCCACGAACGGAACGCCGCCGTAGCGTCCGATCGCATAACCGATCGTGCCGCCGCCTATTTCGCCGGCCAGCGAAACCGCGATCGTCAGCCACAAATTGCGCAGATGCCCCGTTGCAGTCAGGGCGCCGGCAACGGGAAGGATTACTTCCGTGCCGACCGGAGCGCCAAGATTACCCAGCGCCAAGCCGATGAAGAGGCCGAAATACCCGTAGTGGTCGATGAGCGAAACGATCGCGTGCTGGAGCTGCTCCACGCTTCCTGCCTACTCCACCGCCCGGGCGGTGTTTCGGCTTCCGGCTCGGCGGAGGATCTCGGCGGCGGAGCTCCCGCCTTCCAAGCGCAGCGCCTCGAAGAGGTCGAAGGGGCCGATCTCGCGATCGCCGGCCCGTTCCTGCGCCAGCGCGACGATGCGGCGGACGCGTGGCGTGATCAGGATGCCCTCCCACAGGCGGTCGTCACCGGTGCCCAGCGCTCGCCGGACCTGGGCATGCACTTCCGAAGCATCGATTCCTTCGGCGTCGAGCGCGCGCAGCGTCGCCGGGTCGCGTTCGTCGAGCAAAGCGACCAGCAGGTGTTCGGCACCGACGTAATAGTGGCTGTGGTTTCGGCACTCTTGCTCGGCTACTCGCAGCACGCGCCGGGCAGCCGGGTTAAAATTGGAGAACAAGCAATCCTTCGACAAGCTCAGGATGACAACGGCGGGGAGAGGATTTCGGGGCGACACGATTTGAACGTGCGACCTCTTCGTCCCGAACGAAGCGCTCTACCAAGCTGAGCCACGCCCCGAGGCCCTCGAAGGTTTCACACTTTCGCGCTTCCTTCCTTTGCCCCTATTGCAGGGCCCACTCCCCGCAAAGGTAGAAGGCGAGTAACTGTTAAGAGTTTACTCGCTTCATGAGATATTTAATCGTCGGGTGCGGACGCGTCGGCTCCGCTCTCGCCAAATTGCTCGATTTCGACGGACACGAAGTTATCGTCGTCGACGAGAACGCAGCCGCTTTTAAGCGGTTGGGCCAGAAATTCAAGGGCCACGAAGTTGTCGGCACGGGCATCGACTACGACGTCCTCAAACGCGCCGGCGCTTCGACCGCCGACGGCTTTGTCGCCGTCACCAACGGCGACAACCGCAATATCATGGCCGCCCTGATTGCCCAGCGCATGTTCAACATCAAGAAAATCGTCGCACGGATTTACGATCCGCCGCGAGGACAGATGTATCGCGAGCTGGGCGTGCAGACCGTCTGCCCGACGACCGTTGGAGCGAAGATGATCCGCGACGTCCTCACGGCAGCTGCCGACGCGCAACCCTTCGACCTCGGGAAATTGACCTCGGCTTCGGTGATTGCCGGCCCCGCGCAGGCCGGAAAGCGTGTCGCCGAGATTCAGGAGTCGGGACGGATTCGGATTGCTGCGCTCCGGCGCGGTGGCGGCGAACCGGTGATTGCCTCGGACGAACTGGTCGTGCAAGAAGGCGACGAGCTTAACGTTATTCTCTCCCCCGACGCCTCCGCCGATCTCCCCCGCCGGTTTCCCAATCCGGCGGCTCGGGCGAAGGTAAGCGCGTAGCGCATGTTCACTCTCATCGTCGGAGGCGGCAAGGTCGGATCGTATCTGACCCGCGCGCTGCTCAATCAAGGTCATGAGGTCGTCGTCATCGAGAAGGACGCGCGCAAGGCCAATACGCTCGAGCGTCTGATCGATCGCAAAGTGGCGGTGGTCGGCGACGGATGCGATCCGCTGATTCTGGATGCCGCCGGCGTGGCGCGGGCCGACGTCGTGGTCGCGGACACTGGGGATGACGAAGACAATTTGGTCGTCGTTCTTCTCTCCAAGCGCAAGTCGAAGGCTCGCTGCATCGCGCGAGTCAACAATCCGGCAAACAAGCTGATATTCAACTCCCTCGACACCGAAGATCCGGTGATCGTAATCTCGTCGACCGAGTTGATCCTCGACGTGCTCAACGAGCACGTCAACGCGTCGCGTTATCGCTCGATGCTGGAAACGATGCACCTCTTCGGCAAGGGGAACATGCAGCTGGTAAAGGTCGCTATTCCCGAGAGTTCGACCGTTGACGGAAAACGGCTCGCCGAGATCGGCTTCCCGCACAACTCGGTCGTCGTGGCCGTCGACCGGCCCGATAGCGATCTCGAGATTCCGACCGGCGACACAACTTTGCGCGCCGGCGACACCATGATCGTGATCGTCAAGAATGGCGCGGCCGAACGAATCCGCGCGATCTTAGGCGTCGAAAACTAAGCGTCTAAATGTAGCCCTTGCGCAGAGCGACGACCGCCGCCTGCGTCCGATCCGAGGCCGAAAGCTTCTCCAAGATGTCGCGAATGTGTCCTTTGACGGTGCCGAGGCCGATGTGCAGGAGCTCGGCGATTTCGGCATTGGCGTGACCGTCGGAAATTAGACGAACGATCTCCGTTTCGCGCGGCGTGAGCGGCGACGACCGCACGTCGTTCGCCTTGGCGCCGGAAAAGCGAGCCAGCACGACGTGCGCGATGCTCGGATCGAAGTAGGCGCCGCCCTCAGCCGCGATACCGACGGCGTCGACGATTCGCTGCGGCTCGGAGCTCTTGAGGCAGTAAGCATCGGCTCCCGCGCCAAGGGCTGCCAATACCTCGTCTTCCAGGTCGATCATCGTCACGATCACGACGCGCGTTTGAGGAAGCTCGGCA
Source organism: Vulcanimicrobiaceae bacterium (assembly GCA_036265225.1). Taxonomy (GTDB): domain Bacteria; phylum Vulcanimicrobiota; class Vulcanimicrobiia; order Vulcanimicrobiales; family Vulcanimicrobiaceae; genus Cybelea. The sequence goes on along the minus strand of DATAPM010000287.1, from coordinate 2,482 downwards.
CGCACGCACTTGGTCAACTCGACGCCGTCTATTCCCGGAAGGCCGATGTCGACGACGGCGACGTCGGGCCGCTCGCGCCGGATTGCATCCAAGCCGGCTAAGCCGTCAGCCGCTTCGGCAACGACGTCGTACGCGGCCTCGAGCGCCGTCCGCAGGCCGGCACGCGTAAGGGCGTGATCCTCGACGATCGCCACTCGCGTCCGCGGCGAGGCGCTCATCTCAGGCTGCTCCCGGGAACGTCATCGTAAACGCGCTTCCACGCGGCGAGCGTTCGGTATACGTGACGCTTCCGCCATGCTTTTCGACGATACGCCGGACGATGTAGAGTCCGAGTCCGGTTCCTCCGCCGGCCTGACCGCCGCCGAAACGCTCAAAAAGTGCGCCGCGGCGTTCGGCCGGCACGCCGTAGCCGTCGTCCTGGACGGAAATCACGACGGCATCTTCTGAGGAAGTTCCTCGCACGGCGACGTGCCCCCCGGACGGCGTTGCTTGGAGTGCGTTGGCCACCAGGTTGCCGATGGCGCGCCGAATCTCGTGCGGATCGCCGAGCATGCGCAACGCTTGGGGTGGAAAATCCTTAGCGATCGCGACGTTCTTGACCTCACCGACCGGCTGCAGTTCTTCGACGACCTGCACCGTCAGCCGGCCGAGATCGATCGGCTCGCGCAGCGTCGACGCTTCGCCCGCTTCATAGCGCGCCACCAGCAGCAGCGTCTCGACGATTCTTCGTTCGTCGTCGTTGGCCGCTAGAGCCGTGCGCAGAATGGTTTGATAGCGTTCGGGAAGCTCGCCGTACGCGCCGCCGGCGGCTTGCGTCATCGAAACGTGGGCGGCCGTAAGGGGCGTGCGAAGATCGTGCGCGAGCGCGTAGACGATGTCCCGGATCACGTCGTTGCGGTCCGCCAGCTCGTCTTTCTGCCGCGCGATCTCTTCGTTCTGCTGCCCAAGCTGGGCGAAAAGATGAGCCTGCTCCACGGCCAGCGCCGCCTGTTCCGAGAACGCACGCAGCGTGGGCAGCGCGTCGTGCACGAAGGCGCCGCCCGAATCAACGCACGCGATCAAAACCTGCTCGGCGCTGCCCTTGGCAGAAATGCGCGTGACCAGCGCCTCTCCCGACCCAAGGGCGGCCAGCGTCATTCGCCCGAGCGCGTCGCTCGACGTAACGCGAAACGCGTCGTCCAACTCCTGGGCACGCGCGACCAGCGAGGCAATCTCCATCGAAAGCACTGGCCGCTCGACGGCGATATCCGCATCGCCACTGCGGTACGACATGGTCAGCGGTCCGGCAAAAGGAGCCGCGCGGATGACCAGAAACGCTTTGGAGGCTCCCAACAGTTCGACCGATTCCCGCGTGATAGCCCGCTCGACGAGCTCGACGTTGAGCGTTTCGCGCACGCGCGCGGTCGCTTCGCGAAGCGCCTTCTCGATCTCGACCTGCCGCATTCGACCCGCCGATACGCCGGTTTCTCGCGCAAGGTCCTGGGCCTTCACGCTGAGATAACCGACGAGAACGAACGACGCCGCCAACAATAATCGATCGCCGATTGCGACGCCATCCCAGTGATGCGTGGCCTGCAATCCATTGACGTAGCCCGCGGTCGCATTGGCGATCTCGGCGGCAACGACGAGATTGATCGTTAGGCCGCTTCGTAAGGCGAGACTGCTGAGCGCAATCGGACCGTTGAGGAGAATTGCCGCGATAAACAGCTGCGGCGTCAGGAGGTCGAGTATCCATGCGACGATCAGCAAGCCGTAGCAGAGCAGCGCCACGATTTCCGGCTTCGGGCCGTGCCGCGAGGGCGCCTTGCGGGGGCGCCCTGCGATAACGCGAAGCCAGGCGCGTGGACCGCACCGCGAAAGCCGAGGAACTGCTGCGCGAGCTCGGCGGGCGCGCGCGGCTGGTCGTCTATGTCGCAAGCGCTCCGGGTTCGGGCAAGACGCGTCGCCTTCTCGAAGACGCGCGACGTCTCGCCGCCGACGGCAAGCGGGTGCTCATTGGATGGATCGAAACCAAGGGACGCCCCGACTTAGAGCGCAGCGCCGCCGGCCTGCCTCGAATTCCGCCTCGTCGCGTGACGGTCGGCGAGCGCATTTTTGAAGACTTCGATTATGAGGCGGCGGCGCGCGAAAAACCCGACGTCGTGTTGCTCGACGAGTTGGCGCACGACAATCTCGGCGACGCGACGCATCCCAAGCGCTGGCAAGACGCGCTGGCCTTGCGTAAACAGGGAATCGGCGTGATTGGCGCCTTCAACATTCAACATCTCGAAACGGTGGCGCCCACCGCGGAAGCGCTGATCGGCTATCCGGTTCGCGAGATTATTCCGCTATCGTTTCTACAGGCTGCCGACGAAGTCGTCGCGCTCGACGTTTCGCCGCGGCTGCTGCAGGGCCGCGTTAGGGCGGGTAAGATCGTCAATCCGCAGGACGTCGATCGCGCGCTTGGCGGGATCTTTAAAGAGCAGACGCTCTACATGCTGCG
>DATAPM010000286.1:0-4009 GCA_036265225.1 Vulcanimicrobiaceae bacterium | reverse complement strand
ATGATCGTCAGGCCGGCGAGCAGGATCGAGAGGGCGATTTCATTGGGCGTCTTTTTGCGTTGCGCGCCTTCGACCAAGTGAATCATGCGGTCGAGAAAACTCTCGCCGGGATTTGCCGTGACGCGCACGACGATGCGGTCGGAGAGCACGCGCGTCCCACCGGTAACGGAACTGCGATCGCCGCCCGATTCCCGAATGACCGGAGCCGACTCGCCGGTGATCGCCGACTCGTCGACCGTGGCCGCACCTTCGGTGACGTCACCGTCTGCGGGGACGATCTCGTTCGCTTCCACGACAAACCGATCGCCTTTGCGCAACGTCGTGCTGGCGACGCGCTCCTCGCTTCCGTCATCCTTTACCATGCGCGCGTACGTATCGGACTTCGTGCGGCGCAGCGTCTCTGCCTGAGCTTTGCCGCGACCCTCCGCCACCGCCTCGGCGAAGTTTGCGAAGAGCGCAGTGAACCACAGCCACGCTGCGATCGCAAAATCGAACCCTGCCATGCCGTTATGCCCGGCGAGGTCGCGCACGAAGAATATGGTCGTCGCGCCCGCACCGACTTCGACCACGAACATCACCGGGTTGCGTGCCTGCCATCGCGGATCCAGTTTCTTGAACGAATCCGTCAGCGCGCGAGAGAGGATAGCGCCATCGAGAAGCGAGCGCGCCTTTGGACGGCGGTCCAAGCGCCTCTGGCTGAGCATTAGTACGTCTTCCCTTGTAGAAGGAGCAGATGTTCGACGATCGGCCCGAGCGAGACGGCTGGTAAGAACGTGAGCGCGCCAACGATGACGATAACGCCGAGGAGTAGCGCGACGAAGATCGGCGAGTGCGTCGTAAAGGTACCCGGGCCCTCAGGCACCGATTTCTTTCCGGCCATTGCACCGGCGAGCGCGAGGACGGGCACCACGATTGCGAAACGGCCAAAGAGCATGTTCACGCCCGTCAGCAAATTGTAGAACACGTTGGGGCCCAGACCTGCGAACGCGGAGCCGTTGTTGGCATTCGTCGACGTAAATGCATAGAGTATCTCCGAAAAGCCGTGCGGCCCGGCATTGTTTAGCGTCGCGAGGCCCGCCGGAACGACGGCGGCAACGGCCGTCGGCACGAGGCAGAGAACCGGCGTTACGAGCGCCGCCAAAATGGCAAACTGGACTTCACGCCGTTCGATTTTTTTCCCGAGGAGTTCGGGCGTGCGGCCAACCATCAACCCCGCGATAAAGACGGTCAGCACGATGAAGACGATCATTCCGTAAAGTCCGCTGCCGACGCCGCCGAAGACGATCTCGCCCAGCTGCATGTTCACGAGCGGGACGAGACCCCCCAGCGGCATGAAGGAGTCGTGCATGGCGTTTACCGCGCCGCATGATGCGTCGGTCGTCACCGTCGCGAAGAGCGACGAAGCCGCTGCGCCGAAACGACACTCCTTCCCCTCCATGTTCGCTCCCGCGACCCCCATGTGATGCAGGATCGGATTTCCCGCCGCTTCGGCCCAATACGCGACGGCAAAGCCGGCAAAAAACAGCAGCGCCATAGCGGTGAAGATCGCCCAGCCTTGGCGCGTGTCTTTGACCATCTTGCCGTACATATACGTAAGGCCCGCCCCGAGAGCAAATATCAAAAGCATCTCGACGAGGTTGGTCAGCGGCGTGGGGTTCTCGTTCGGGCCGGCGGAGTTCGCGTTGACGAAGCCGCCCCCGTTGGTGCCCAACTCTTTGATGGCTTCCTGCGAGCCCATCGGACCGCCCGTAATCGACTGCGTAAAGCCCTCGATCGACTTCACCGTTTCATAGGCATGGAAGTTCTGCGGCACACCCTGCCAAACGAGGAAAAGCCCGACGACGATAGAGATCGGCAATAAAACGTAGAGCGAACAGCGAGTCAAGTCGACCCAGAAGTTTCCAAGCGTCTTTGCGTTGGTGCGCGCCAAGCCGCGAACGACCGCTACGGCGATGGCTATGCCCGCCGCTGCCGAGACGAAGTTATGCCACGCTAAGCCGGCCATCTGCGAAAGATAGCTCATCGCCGACTCGCCGGAGTAGAACTGCCAGTTGGTGTTCGTCGTGAAGCTTACTGCCGTGTTCCAGGCGAGATCCGGCGTCATGTTCGAGATGTGCTGCGGATTGAACGGCAGCCATTGCTGGGTGCGCAGCAAAACGTAGAGATAGATCAGACCGATGACTGAAAAGCCGAGTACCGAAAGGGCGTAGGCGTACCAAGTCATCTCCTCGTCCTCGCGGACGCCGCACAGGCGATAGATGAGCCGCTCGAGCGGTAGGAAGACCGGTGAGAGCCAGGTGCGCTCGCCTTGAAATATGCGCGTCATGTAGGCGCCAAGAGGCCTCGTCAACGCCATGACGATCGCAAAGAAGATAATGGCCGCAAGCCATCCGATCGCGGTCACAGGTTTTCCTTAAAACTTCTCGGGGCGCAGCATAGCGAAGACGAGATACGCCAGCCCGGCAATCGTCAGAATGAGGCCCAGCACGTCGTCAAACTGCATCGGCCCGTTACATCCGCTCGCAGCCGGCGACGTACAGGTCTAAAAGTACGAAACAGACGATCGACAGCGCAACGACCCCAACTTCGAGCAGCATGCGCCCAGCATAACCAAAGTGAAGCGGGGCGCGCCACTGCCGAACGGATGATCCGAACGGATATCCGCGCGGATTATCCGTTCGGCGGTTTGCCGCGCGTTGCGGCGGCCTGTATACTGGCCAAGTTATGCTTAAAAGACTGCTCGTTGCCACGGCCCTGCTGTTGCCTGCATTTGGCGGCGCGACCGGTCTGGCGCTCGCACAAGAATCTCCGGCGCCGTCGAGCTCTCCGGCTCCGACGGCTTCACCTACGCCGAGCGCGCCCAGCGATCCGTGCGGGTCGCTCCTTTCCATCGTCAACCGCCCCGTCGTTACCACTGGAGTCTGCACGGTACGAACGGGACATTTCGACGTCGAAACCGGTTACACGAATACGACCACGACCGGAACGGGCGGCGGCAGCGGCGTGCTCTACCCGCAGCCGCTTATCCGCATCGGAATGGCCAATCCGCACTTCGACGTGGAGCTTGGACCACCGAGTTATGCCACGACGTCGGTGGGAACGCCCACGGTAACGGGCTCTACCGACGCCAGCCTCGGAGCAAAACTCGAACTCGGCTACAACTCGAATGCGGTTTGGGGCGTCAACGGACTGATCACTTTTCCAACCGGAAGCTCGGCGTTTTCAGCCGGGAACGCGCAGTTCACCGGAAGCCTCAACGGCGCGTATACGGTAAACTCGGTGCTCGGGGTGGCCGGATCGGTCAGCTTCAACGCCTTCTCCGGCTTGAACTCGGGCGGCACCGCGCAGTCGTACTTCGCCGTGGTTCCGAGCATCGTCGCCACGGCGACCCTGCCGGGACCCTCCGAGTTTTTCGGCGAGTACGCCTATTTCAGCCAAGCCGGTCTGGGTCTCGGCGGTAAGAGCTTGATGGATTTCGGCTACATCCGCGACCTCGGCGGCCATGTCCAACTCGACGTCGAGTACGGCTTCTCGCCGACGCTGCTCAACGGCCAAACGCAGCACTACATCGGCGGCGGCCTCTCCTTCATGAACTAATCCTGTAGGGGAAAACGAGCGAGCGCGCCTAAGGGGCGTATAACGACGCATACCGAGGGAGGATACCGATGAGTAGCGCCGCTCCCGTCAATATCGGAAACACCGGCTTCATGCTTCTTTGCGCGAGTCTCGTCATGCTGATGACGCCCGGACTCGCGTTTTTTTATGGGGGCCTCGTCCAGCGTAAAAACGTCCTGACGATCATGATGCAAAGCTTCATGTCGCTGGGCTGGACCACCGTATTGTGGTTTGCCTTCGGCTACTCCGAGAGTTTCGGCCCCGATTGGCACGGCATTATCGGCAACCCGGTCACCTACGCCTTTCTCAAAGGCGTTACGCTTCACACGATGTTCACCGGAAACGATGCGGGAATTCCACTGGTCGTGCACATCGCCTACCAGATGATGTTCGC
>DATAPM010000285.1:0-15599 GCA_036265225.1 Vulcanimicrobiaceae bacterium | reverse complement strand
CGTGGTTCCCCCCGCCACGAGGCGGATCTCCAGCGGTTCTTCTCCGGCGACGTCGTCGCGTTTGACAACGCGCTGCGTGCCGTCGATCGCGAGTACCTCGACCTCGACGCTCCGGCCCGGCCGAACCGTTTACACTATTCCTCCGGACGGTTCTGCACGTACGTGTACCCGAAACGGCCCTTGATGCAGAGATGGCCGCGCGTCACCTCGTTTTCGATCGGCGACGTGACTTTAACGATGGAGTTGTCCTGAACGTGCAGCGTGAGCGTGCAGCCGACGCCACAGTACGAACAAATGGTGTCGGTGCACGTCTGACGCTCTTCGTCCCATTCGCCGCGCGCGCGCAGCTCGTGCTCGGACGAAAACATCAACGCGCCCGTCGGGCAGACGCCGATGCAGTTGCCGCAATAGACGCAGGCCGAATCGGGCAGGGGGACGTCGAACTCGGTAGCGATGTGCGCGTCGAAGCCACGCCCGGCGACGGCAATAGCAAAGGTGTTCTGCGCGTCCGGCCCGCAGGCTTCGACGCACTTGTAACAGAGAATGCACTTGGCGTAATCGCGTACGTAAAGGGCGTTGTCCACCTTTACCGGCTGCGCCACGGTGGCGCGCTCGTCCCCGTAACGGTTCGAGTCGGCGCCATATTGTTCGCAGTAGCGCTTCGCGTCGGGCGCGGTCGAGAGATCGACCGTCGACCCGAGAAACTCGAGCACCATTTTGCGGCTATGACGCACGCGCTCGGTATCGGTGCGAACGGACATCCCGGCCTCGGCGCGGCGCGCACATGCCGGGACCAGCACGCGCGAACCTTCGAGCTCGACGACGCACACGCGACAGGCGTTGACCGGGGTCAGCGACTCGAGATAACAGAGCGTCGGCGTATCGGTTCCCACGTTCTTGCAGGCATCGAGAATCGTCGAGCCCTCCGCTACGCTCACGGGCTCGCCGTCGATCGTCAGTTCGATCACGATGGGGACTCTGGGAAGCAGCCCAGCCTTTTGCGCGCCGAGTCGATCGCATTGGCGGCCGTCTGACCGAGGCCGCAGATCGATGCGTCGCGCATTGCCGCCCCAATCTCGTCGAGGAGCGTCAAGTCGAGCGTGCGTCGCACACTAGAGCCACCTTGTGAGAGCCGCTCGAGCGCCTCTTCTTGCCGAACGGTGCCGACGCGACACGGAACGCACTGCCCGCACGACTCGTCGCGGAAGAAGCGTGCGATTCGTCGTAGGATCTCCGTCAGGTCGACGCGATCGTCGTAGAGCATGACGACGCCCGAACCGAGCGTTGCACCCGCGGCGCGCGCGTCTTCGAATGTCAGCGGCATCTCCAAAAGTTCCAAACCACCCATCGTACCGGCGGCGCCTCCGAGCAGCATTCCTTGCAGACGGCGATTCGGCGGAAGTCCCCCGGCCATCTCGATCAGCGTTCCGAGGGCGGTACCGTGCGCCACTTCGTAGACTCCCGGACGCTCGATGGCACCCGAAAGGCAGAAGAGACGGGTGCCCGTCGATCCGGGCGTTCCGATTTTGGCGAACGCCGCGCCGCCTTCGCGAAGTATCCACGGCAAGTTGGCCAGCGTCTCTACGTTATTGACGAGCGTCGGTTTACCAAAGAGTCCGGCCTCGACCGGAAAGGGCGGCTTGTTACGCGGCTCGCCGCGCTTGCCTTCGATAGAGTTGAAGAGGGCCGTCTCTTCACCGCAAATATACGCGCCGGCGCCTCTTCGGATTTCAACGTCGAAGCGCACGCCGGCGCCCATCACGTCGTTACCGAGCAGTCCCGCCGCGTGCGCCGCGGCGATAGCGCCGGCGAGGCGCTCCGCTGCCAGCGGATACTCGCCGCGCACGTAGATGAAGCCGAGCTCGCACCCTGCGGCGTACGCGGAGATCGTCATTGCCTCTACGATGGCGAACGGATCGCACTCCATCAAAACGCGATCTTTAAAAGTTCCGGGTTCCGATTCGTCGGCGTTGCAAACGAGATAATGCGGCCGCGCCTGGGCACTCGCGACGGCATGCATTTTGCGTCCGGTTGGAAACGCCGCTCCACCCCGGCCGAGCAGGTTCGAGGCCGTGATTTCGGCGATGACGCGTTCGGGCCCCATTTCCAAGGCCGCGCGCAGTCCTTCGTAACCGCCGTCGCCGCGATAGGCATCGAGGCTCTTCGGATCCACGCGGCCGACGCGGCGCAGCAGCCGCAGCGGCGATCCCCCGACTAGGGGAGGGCCGTCGTCGGGCGGCGTTTCACTCGCAAGCGCGGCGGTAACCAGCGTTGCGTCTGCCGGAGCGATGCGTCCGAACGAAGGCGTCGTTCCGGCTCTGCGAATCATCGCCGCGGGTGCGCGATCGCAGAGTCCTAAACACGGGCTGCGCAGCCACGTGGCGCCGTTCCCTGACGCTACGCCGGGCGGTCCGATAGTGGCTTCGAGCGTCTTACAAAGCTCCGCGGCGCCGGCGCATAAACAGGCGATATCGTCACAGACTTCAACGACGCGCGGCGCGCGCGGCGTCGTTGAGAAAAACGCGTAGAACGTAGCAACTCCGTAGACGTCGGCCGGAGCGACGCCGAGCCGCTCGCCGACGTAGTTCACGCCGCCCGGACTGATCCAACCAACTCGGTCGTGTAGCGCGTGGAGCACGGGCAGCACCAGCGCGCGGCCGATATCGTCGCTCCCCATCAAGGCGTCGTCGATCGCGGCGCGCTCGTCGGCGTTGGCCGAAGCCGACGTAAAGTGAAGGTCCGGCACTAGCTTGTCATCCCGATCCTGTCGAAGGATGTCGAAGGATCCGCACGGCGGCGGCCTTGAATTCGGCGGTCCCGGACTTTGGATCCGTCGCGTCGATCGTCAGGAGGTTGGTGGCGATCTCGTCATTGTGATGGAAGGTCGTAAAGACTAGGCCGGCGCGGAGTCCCGTATCGATGTGCACCGGCATCACCACCGATCCCCGCCGCGACGTCACGCGTACGCGATCGCCTTCGTCGACGCGATAGCGCGCGGCATCGTCGGGTGAGATGTCGAGGCGTTCCCCGCGGCGCAGCGGCGACGAGTAGCTGCCGCTTTGCACGCCGGTGTTGAACGAGTCGAGCCGCCGGCCGGTCGTCAAGCGAACCGGATACTCGGCGTCGAGCGCTTCGACGGGCGGGTCGTGTTCCACGGCCGCGAAGGGAGCGCGCGCGCCGCGAATCGGACGTTCCCAGAGGCGCGCGTGGAGGAACTGCTCGCCGGGGTGCGTTTCGTCATAGCATGGCCACAGGATTCCATCGAGCTGTTCGAGCCGCGCGTAGCTCATGCCGGCGTGCCACGGCGAAAGAGAGCGGCATTCGTCCCACGCGGCCATTGCCGTATAATCCGGCCAAGCGGCTCCGAGTCGCCGCGCGAGTTCGCAGAGAATTAAGATATCTTCGCGGGCTTCGCCGGGCGGATCGAGAGCCTTACGACAGCGCTGCACGCGGCGCTCGCTGCTGGTGACCGTGCCTTCGGATTCGCACCAGCTTGCGGTCGCCGGAAAGACGACTTCTGCGAGCTCGCCCGTCTTGGTCAGAAAAATATCTTGCACGATAAGATGACGCAGGCTGCGGAGTAGGTGTAACGCTTTAGTTTGGTCGGCTTCCGATTGTGCCGGATTCTCTCCGATAATGTAAAGCGTGTCCAGGTTGCCCCGTTCGACGTTTTCGAACATCTCGGTGAGGTTCCAGCCGCGGCTGCGGGGCAGCGTGGCTTGCCAGGCCGCCTCGAACTTCGCGATGCTTGCGGGGTCTTCGACGTCTTGACCTCCGGGAAGCTTATTAGGGATCGCGCCCATATCGCCGCCGCCTTGAACGTTGTTCTGCCCCCGCAGCGGATTGAGCCCCGACGCATAACGTCCGACGTGACCGCAAAGCAGCGCTAAGTTGATTAGCCCCCGCACGTTGTCGACGGCGTTGTGGTGTTCGGTGATGCCCAGCGTCCAGCAGAGTTCGGCGTTGGGAGCGCCGGCATACACGCTAGCGAGCTCGGCGATGAGCTCGGCCGGTACGCCGGTCGTTTCTTGCGCGTACTCCAGCGTGTAGGGCTGGACGGCCTTGCGGTACTCGTCGAAGCCGGTGGTTGCGGCCTCGATAAACTCGCGGTTCTCCAATCCCCGGGCGAGGATTTCGCGCCCGACGGCGTTGGCCAGAGCGATATCCGAGCCAACGTCGAGCCCCAGCCATCCATCGGCCCAACGCGCACTCGACGTGCGGCGCGGATCGACCACGTAGAGTTTTGCGCCGTTGCGCGTTGCGCGCAAGACGTGATGAAAGAAGATGGGGTGCGTTTCGCGTGCGTTCGAACCCCACAGCACGATCACGTTGGTTCGCTCGATCTCCTCGTAGGAGCTCGTTCCCCCGCCCGCGCCGAAGACCGCCGTCAGACCGACGACGCTAGGCGCGTGTCAAGTTCGATTGCAACTATCGATGTTGTTGCTCGCCATGACCGAACGAGCAAACTTTTGCGCGACGTAGTTCATCTCGTTAGTGGCTTTCGAGCAACTGAACATTCCGAACGTGCGAGTCGAACCGCGATCGCGTGCGCCGGCCAAGGCCGACGCGGCGCGGTCGAGTGCCTCGTCCCACGTTCCGGGTCGAAGCCGGCCGCCATCGCGGACGAGCGGGTGGGTTAAGCGAAGATAGGGCATACTCACAAAGGTGTAATTCGAGCGTGGCGCAGGGGCTCCCACCGGCGGCCAAAGGAGTTCCGGGCGCCAGAGGCAACAACACCGGCCCGGACAGGAGGCATTAAGGTGGATCTTTCGTCGATAACCGTATACGCCGGCGGCGATTTCGCCCGTTACGAAGATGCCAAAGTCGGACTGCTGACGCACGGGTTGCAATACGGCACCGGCTGCTTCGAGGGGATTCGCGGCTATTGGGTGCCCGAGGAGCGAGAGCTCTTCCTGATCCTGCTGCGCGACCATTACGACCGCTTGGTGACGTCGGCCAAGATCCTGACGATGTCGCTACCCAAGACCGTCGACGAGCTGATCGAGATTACGGTCGAGCTCTGCGTTCGAAACGATTATCGGCAAGACGTTTACATTCGTCCCTTTGCCTATAAGGCGGCCGAAGATGTCGGGGTTCGGCTGCATAACGTGCCCGACGCGTTCGCCATAGTGCCGATTCCGTTCACGCACTATCTCGAGAGTGGACGCGGGCTCGACGTCTGCGTGAGCTCATGGCGGCGAGCCGACGACACGATGGCTCCGCCCAGGGCCAAAATCACCGGGCTCTACGTGAACTCGGCGCTGGCCAAGAGCGAAGCCGTCCTCAACGGTTACGACGAGGCGATCCTGCTCTCGCATGACGGTCACGTCTCCGAAGGTTCCGCCGAGAATCTCTTTCTCGTCCGCCGCGGCGTGCTTTACACGCCCGATCCGTCTCAGAACGTGCTGGAGGGCGTCACGCGCCGCGTCATCATGGAGATCGCGCGCAACGAGCTGGGCATGGAGGTCGTCGAGCGCTCGATCGACCGCGGCGAGCTGTATGCCGCCGACGAGGTCTTCTTTACCGGTACGGCCGTTGGCGTCTGCTACGTCCGCTCGATCGATCGCCGGCTCGTAGGCAATGGCGAGCAAGGTCCGGTTGCGCAGCGGCTGGGCGGAATCTACGAACGAATCGTGACCGGGCGCGAGCCGCGCTACGCCGACTGGCTAACCCGAACCTACGCTTTCAAGAACGTCGGAGTTAAGGTGTAGGCGGGGGCGTCGGCGCCCCGTCGTCGACGCTTTGCACCATCGAGCCGTCGCCGCCGTGCGCCGCCGACGCGTCGCTCCAGTAATGCACGTCGGGTGAGCCGCCGTTCGAGGTTGCGCTGGGCTGCCGCGAGAACCCCGGCGCGATTCCCATCGCCGCACGCCACCGGGCGACGCTGAGCTCGTCGACGTATGCCAGGTGCGAGATCGAATGGATGAAGCTGCGCCCTGCGTTTTGCGAACGTAGCGCGGTCGTCATTACGGCGATGACGTAGGGTGAGTCGCTGGCGAAGACGATGCCGGCATCGTTGAGCGTATCGAAGAACGAGCCGGTCTTATGGGCGATCGCCACGTCGTCGGGCAGCGGAGCGGGCAGAAGCGTGTTGATGGTGTCTGCTTCCAAAATGGATATCATCTCTTTTGACGACCAGCTGTCGACGAGCTCGCCGCGCGCCATCATGCTGAGAAGGCGCACGAGATCGGCCGGCGACGTTCGCAACGTTCGGCGAATCTCCCACCCGTCGGTCCGGACGTCGCCGGCGAGGTGGGTCTGCACCAAACCCAGTTCGACCATCTCGCGATTGATGTTATGCCGGCCGACCAAACGGATCAGCATGTTGGTCGCGGTGTTGTCGCTGATGTCGATCATCTTCTCGAGCAGCGTCGAGACGGGATAGCTCGTTCCGAGCGGAGCGTCACAGATCGCGCCCGAGCCGTAGTCGCGATCCGAGCGCTGCAGCGTGACGCGGCGGTTGAGATCGAAACGCCCGGCCTGAAGCTGATTGAAAACCTCGACCATCACCGGCAGCTTGATCGTCGAGGCGGCCGGCATGCTGCGGGCCGCATTGAAGCCGGCATGATAGCCGGTGTTGAGATCGAGCATTTCGAGCGCGATTGCACCAGGGACGTGACGCGCGAGTCGAACGGCGTCGTGGTTAAAGCTTGCTAGCGGCGGCGGGAGATACGCCCGCGCCGGTAGCATCGACATAATACTGGCCCACAGAGCAAACGCCAGAAGTAACGCTGCGCGTCGCACCATGGCGGTCGTTTCTATTCGGCTTGCGCGGCGCCTGCTTCTCGAAACGGCTCGGGCACGGGGCTTGCTCGCTCCTACGGTGAAGGCATTCGGCGCATGAAGACCGATCGCTCGAATCCGTGGCGATGGATGACCGAGGCGCGCGTCACCTACGCGCTCAAAGTCTTGATGCTGCTCGTCCTGGCCTTTTTCGCCGGACAGTTTATCTTCGGGATTCTCGTACGCATCCGAGCCGTGATCTACATTCTCGTTGCGGCGGTCTTTTTCGCATACTTGATCTACCCCGCCGTACAATGGCTGCGCGCGCGCATGCCGCTCGTGGCGGCGATCGGGATCGTCTACGCGGGGATTGCCATCACGCTGGCGCTCGCAACGATGTTCATCGTTCCGCACGTCGTCGACGACGTCACGATGCTGGTCAAGCACTACCCCATGTTCGCCGACCGGCTTCACTCGCTGGTTTACAATCCCAACGATCCCTTGACGTCTCGCTTGCCGGTATGGGCGCGCGACGAGTTGGCCAACGCCCCGACGGCAGTCGCAAGCTGGGTCCAAACGCGCGGGCTGCAAACCTTCGGGCAGTTCGCGGCACTTCTGGCCGGAACGGTGGCCGCCATTGCCGTCTTCGTCGTCGTACCCATCGTCACGGCATACCTGCTTCTCGATCTCGATCGTCTCAAAACCGGCTTGTCGGCACTCATCCCTAGCGAGCGGTGGCACGCGACGCTCGTGCTGCTCGCCGAGTTCGACGCCGTTGTCGGCGGCTTCGTTCGCGGACAGCTGCTCGTCGCGGCAATCGTCGGAGTCCTAATCACCGTTGCGCTGATGCTGCTGCACGTACCGTATCCGTATCTGTTCGGGCTGCTAGCCGCCGTAGGCGATCTGATACCGTATGTTGGCGCAGTGCTCGCGTTTATTCCGGCGTTTACTTCGGCGGCGCTAACTAACGGATGGATCAACGCACTCCTGGTTACGATTGCCTTCGTCACCATCTTCGAAGTCGAAGGTCATCTCATCGCGCCCAACGTGGTTGGACGACAGGTTCGATTGAGTGCCTTCGTCGTGATCATCGCGCTCTTGATCGGTGGCGAGGTGGGAGGGCTCTTCGGCATGCTCGTCGCGGTGCCGGTCGCCGGCGTGCTGCGAGTGATCGTGCTGCGGGTCTTAAGCACTGCCAAAACGAAAGAAGGCCGCCCGTGAAGAGTATGCTTTCTACCGTTGAGCGCGTCGATATCGTTGGCGTACCGATGGATCTGGGTGCCAGCCGGCGCGGCGTCGACATGGGGCCGTCGGCGATACGCTACGCGAAACTGCAGGAGTCGCTGCTGCGGCTTGGCATCCCGTCGATCGTCGACCACGGCAACCTCGAGGTTCCGATTCGCGAATCTGCCGATGCCGACGATGCCGCTGCGAAATACTTCGAGGTCATCAACGACGTTTGCGAACGCTTGGCTCTCCTAGTCGAGCAAGCCGTCAGCGAAGGCGGCTTTCCGATCGTCTTGGGCGGTGACCACTCGATTGCGATGGGAACGCTCGACGGCCTGACGCGCGGACGCGGAACGCCGCCGGGTCTCATTTGGGTGGACGCGCACGCGGATATCAACAGCCCCGACAGCTCTTCGAGCGGCAACGTGCACGGCATGCCGCTCTATTTCGCGCTGCGCAAAGGTTTTGCGCAAGCGGATCACACCGTGCAGATCGGCTTACGCGACGTCGATCCTGGGGAGAAGCAAATGCTCCGCGAGTTCGGCGTCAAGACGTTCACGATGAGCGACGTCGACAAGCTTGGAATGATGAGCGTAATGGAAGAGGCGAAATCAGTCGCCGGTGCGGGCGGCCGCTCGATCCACGTTTCGTTTGATATGGATGCGATCGACCCGAGCGAAGCGCCCGGAACGGGAACGCCGGTCAAGGGTGGTTTGAGCTATCGCGAGGCGCACCTAGTGATGGAGATGCTGTTCGAAAGCGGACAGCTCGGATCTATCGAGATGGTCGAAATCAATCCGATCTTCGATTACCGCAACCAAACCGCGTCGCTGGCCGTCGGGCTCATCTGTTCCGGCTTGGGTAAGTCGATACTTTAGCGCGACCTACTATAACCGAATAACGGCCTTACCGGCGCAATTGACGCCACCGCCGCACACCGCCGGATCCCAGCTCGCATCGGCAAGCAGATTTCGAATTCGTTCTTCGAGCTGCGCGTCGACCGGCGGCTCGAAGCTGACGCTTTCGGTCCGGCCGTCGTCGCCAACAGCGACGATCAGCGTGACGTGCGTACCTAACGCGTCGAGCTGCTTGCGAACGCCGGGATCGAGGACTGGGTCGGGCTGCTCGGCTCCGAACGGGAGATAGCCCCCAGACTGATGCGTTCCTACGCTCGCGATCGCTCGTGCTTGCGGAGACGGCGTCGCTTGCGGCACCCCGTTTCCGTTGACGCTGCCCGCTCCCGCCTGCTGAACTGAAGCCACGGCCGGCGCTGCGGGTGCGTCCGTGGCGACCATCGGAGCCGGTGACGAGTGACGGTGCGGGACGCTCACCATCCGAACGTTGCGGGTGAAGTTGACCTTCGCGGTGACGGCGTGGCGGGGAGCTACGGCGCGAGGCGGTGGATGCGGCGCTCGCGGCGGGGTGATCACTACCCGGAGAACGTGCGAAAAGCTGACCGTTTCGACGGGCGTAACCGACGACGAAGTCCACGCCAAAGCGGGAATCGCGAGCGCGACCAGCGCGTGAATCGAGATCGATGCGAACGTTGCCCTTTCCATGCGGGCCCGCGCCACGGTGGCCATAACAGTCCTCTCCTTCGCTGGCAACGCGCCCGCGGCCCTACCCGTGACGAGAGGGTAAGGCGGCGCCTGCAAGAATTTCCAAGCGACGCCACACTCAAAGAAATATCTCCAACACGCCGCCCGGCTGGCGCGCAGGGCGCCTGCCTTGCCACCTATGCAAATCCCGCCTTTTCCAGGCGGGCCGTTTGACATCGTTTACGCCGATCCACCGTGGTCGTACTACGGGAGCCGCGTCAAAGATGCGGCAGCGGCCAAACATTATTCGTTAATGTCTCAGGAGGAGCTGGCGCGACTTCCGGTGCGCGACCTCATGGCGAAGCGCGCGGCGCTCTTTCTATGGGCTACGGGCCCGCGGCTGCACATGGCGATCGAGCTGATCGACCGCTGGGGGCTACATTTTCGCGGCGTGCTCTTCGTTTGGATCAAAACGAATCGCCGCGGCGAGATCATCGCCGGTCAGGGCGTGCCCCCGACCTTTACCAAACCAACCACCGAGTTCGTTCTGGCAGCAACCACCATGCCGACGGGAAGGCCGTTCCCCATTCTCGACTTAGCGCAAGCGCAAGTCGTGCTGCATCCTCGCTCGGTTCATAGCCGCAAGCCGGCGATTTTCCGAACGATGATCGAGCAGCTTTGCGGCAAACGCAAGCGCATCGAATTGTTCGCGCGTGAGCCGGCCACGGGTTGGACGTCGTGGGGAGCTTAGATCCAGGCCGCTGCGCCTGCGACCAAGGCGCCGCAGATTGTCGCGATAAAATTCACCGCATCGTTCGCGATCCACGCGACGCCGCGCCGCAAAACCGTCGGTGTTCCGCAGGAGTGGGGTTCGGTTTCACACTCACGGCCGCAGCGGGGACACCAGCGTAACGCTTGAAGGCTCGCCCCAAGCAGCGAATCGGCGAGCGCACCGGCGAATCCGCCCAGAGCGACGCCCCAAAATGGTCCGAGATGCACGAGCCACGCCGTCAACGCCACGCAGACGGCACCCCCGGCCGAGGCAATGCAGCCTAGCAGCGTTACGCCGCCCGAGAGGCCGGCAGCAATCGGTCGCAATGTGAGAATCGAGACGGGGGTCCGGCGCGAAAGCATTCCGATCTCGGTTCCCCACGTGTCGGCCGATGCTGCCGCAAACGCGCCGGCAAAAGCCGCCGCCACCGGCGCGAAGCCCCTCGATGCCGCGACGACGCAGATCGCAGCAGCGCCGCCGTTGGCGAAAACTTGCCATGCGTTGCGCGGTGACTGCTTTTCGTCGCCCAGCATGCGTTTGCGCTGCGAGCCCACCCGCGAAAGCACCGCCGAGGGTATGAAGAAGGCAAAGAGTACTGCCGCGGCGCGCCAACCTCCGGCGCCGAAGACGGCGGTGCCGACGACGAACGCGGCGACGGCTCCACCGACGGTCAGCGTGCGGGCGCGGTAAGCAAGGAGCGCGACGGCACCCGCCAAGGCTGTGGCGAGCGCGAGCTGCATCATTTTTTCGCGGCGAAGTATGCTTCGAGCGCGTCGATCAGTCCGGCAGTCGTATAGACGGTGGCGATGACGTCTACGGCAAGCCCGGCTTCCGTTGCAGACTGCGCCGTGATCGGCCCGATGCAGGCAACGCACTTTCCGCGCGCGGCGTCTGCGGCCGCCGCGTCGCCGCCCAACGCCGCGCAGAAGCCGCGTACGGTGCTTGCGCTGGTAAACGTCAGGACGACCGCGCGGGCAACGGCGTCGTGGAAATTGGGCGGCTGCGCGAAGACGGTCTTGTAAGCCGCGACGACGTCGGGGCGCAGCCCCGCCTCCTCGAGCATGCGCGGCAAAGCGTCGCGCGCCTCTTGCGCACGATAGATGAGAACGCGGTCGCCCGGCGCAGCTCGCTCGATCAGCGCGCGCGCGATTTTTTCTCCGACGAATGCACCCGGAACGAGGTCGGCGCGAATGCCGTGCCCACGCAGACGCTCGGCGGTTCGATCGCCGATTGCCGCCACGCGAGCGGCACCGAGAGCGCGCGCGTCTTCATCGCGCGAATCTAGCGCTGCAAAGAAAGCGTCGACGCCGTTTTGCGAGGTGAAGACGAGCCACTCGTAGGCGCCCAATCCATCGAGCACACGGCGCGCGGGCAATGGATCGTCTGGTGCGGTGATTTCGATGGTCGGCGCGACGATCGGCTCGGCCCCGCGCGCCAGTAGCGCGTTGGCGAAAGTCGAGGATTGCGGACCGGCCCGCGTAACGAGAACGCGCTTCCCGAAGAGCCCGTCCTTGTCGAACCAGCGCAGGCGTTCGCGCAGCGCGGCCACGCCGCCGACGACGACGACCGCCGGAGCGCGCAAGCCCGCCGCCGCAGCTTCGCCGGCGATCGTCGCCAGCGTGCCGAGCACGGTGCGCTGGCTGGGTCGCGTTCCATCGGCAACGACGGCTGCCGGCGTCTTTGCGTCGAGACCGTTGGCGATCAGCCGTTGGGCGATCTCGGAGAGATTCTCCATCGCCATGAGCAGCACGAGCGTGCGATTGGGATCGGCAAGGCGTTGCCAGTCGAGCGTGGAGGTGGGCTTCGTAGGATCTTCGTGACCGGTGAGCACGGTGAAAGCTGCCGCGTGCTCGCGATGCGTTACGGGAATTCCCGCGTAGGCCGGCGCGGCAACCGCCGACGAAATGCCGGGTACGATTTCGAACTCGATGCCGGCTTCGTGCAGCGCTTCGGCTTCTTCACCGCCGCGGCCAAAGACGAACGGATCGCCGCCTTTGAGCCGTACGACGCCACGGCCTTGGCGAGCCCGCGTCAGCATCAATGCGTGAATTTCGGTTTGCGGCATTGCATGATTGCCCCCGCGTTTGCCGACGAAGATTCGTTCGCACTCTGACGGCGCCAGCGCGACGATCGAATCGGCGGCGAGTGCGTCGTAGAGTAAGACTTCGGCGTGGCGCAAGATTTCGGCGGCCCGTAAAGTCAGCAGGCCCGGATCGCCCGGGCCTGCACCGACCAAGTAAACTCGTCCGGCCTTATCGCTCGCCATCGGCCAGGGCTTCGAGCTCGAAAAGCTCGTCGAGCACCCGAGCGTGCGAGAGTGCCTCGCTGCGATCGAGCGTCGCCTTCTCGCGAATCTTCAGTATCACCGAGTGAAGCAGCTTGGAGACGATCGTCAGCGTCATGCCGGTGACGAGCATGCGTTCGCGCTCGCCGATTTCGGGACAGCGCGCTAGCAGCCGCTCCAGCTCGGCGGCGCGAATGGCTTCGGCTTTCTGCGTCAGACGCGAGATAACCGGAACGGCAATGCGCGACCGATACCAAATGTCGAAGCGCTCGGCGTATTCGTCGATGATCTCCTCGACGTGCGGAATCGCTTCGCGGCGCGTTTCCAGCCGTTCGTCAACCACCGACTTGAGGTCGTCGATGTCCATCAGCGTCACGTTAGGGAGTTCGGCAACGTCGGGATCGACGTCGCGCGGCACGGCGATGTCCACGATGAAGATCGGGCGCTCGGGACGCCGCTCCATCGCAGCGCCCAGGCGTTGCGCGTCGATCACGAAATTGGCGGCGCCGGTCGAGGCGACGACGACGTCGGCCGCGACCAGCGCTTCGATGAGGTCGGGTAACTCGACGACCTCGCCGAATCCCGCCTCGTCCACGAGATCGCGCGAGCGCGAGGCGGTGCGATTGACGACGACGACGCGCGCCGCGCCCTCCGCGCGCAAGCGCTTCACGGCAGTGCGTCCCATCTTACCAGCTCCGAGGACCAGAATCGACTTGGCTTCGAGAGTCCCCAAGCGGCCCTTAGCTGCTTCGACCGCTGCGGTTGCGATCGAAACCGACTCGCCACCGATGCTCGTCTGCGCGCGCGCCGCTTTGCCGGCGGCCAGAGCCTCACGAAAGAGATGGTGCAGCGTGCGGCCGAGCGACTTCACCCGCGTCGCCGCAACGTACGCATCTTTGACCTGTCCGAGAATCTCCGCTTCGCCGATCAGCATCGAATCGAGCCCGGTGCAGACGCGGAAGAGATGCTCGACGGCTTGGTGCCCGAGTCGAGTATAGAGATACGACTCGATGTCGTAGCCGGTCGTTCCGTGGCGGAAGTTGGCGAGAAACGATTTGATCTGCGCGACGCCCAGCTCGTAATCGTCGAGCTCGGCGTAAATTTCCAGGCGCCCGCAAGTCTGCAGCATCACCGCCTCGCGCACCGCCTCGTAGTCGCGTAAAGCAACCAACGCCTCGCTCATTCGCGAGGCGGGGAATGCGTGCCGCTCCCGCACTTCCACGGGCGCGGTGTGGTGGGAGAGCCCGATGCACGTTATGGGCATGACTTCATCCTAGAGGCCAGGCGGGTCTCCGACAAGCGATTCCATCGCAGCCGGGGCGGCTCGCGGCCGGTCATGCCCTGGCCAGAAGGTCCGCCAACGCGCCCTCGGCTGCGGCGATGGTACGATCGACGTCCCGCGTGCTGTGCGCCGTCGAGAGAAAGCTAATTTCAAAGGGCGAGGGGGCGAGATAGACGTTGCGCTCGAGCATGGCGCGGAAGTAGCGGCCAAAAAGAGACGTATCGGACCCGCGCGCATCCACCAAGTTCCAGATTCGTTCGGACGTAAAGAAGATCGAGAACATTGAGGCGACTTGGTTGCACGTGTGCGTGATCTCGTAACGGTTCATCAATTCGTCGAGTGCGTCGGTGAGCTGTCGCGTGCGAGTCTCCAATCGCTCGTAGACGCCGGCGTCTCCGTCGAGGATGCTCAGTGTTGCCAAGCCTGCTGCCATGGCGAGCGGATTGCCGGAAAGCGTGCCGGCCTGGTAAACGGGACCCTCCGGCGAGAGGTACGCCATGACGTCGGCTCGGCCGCCGAACGCACCGACGGGCAAGCCGCCGCCGACGATCTTGCCGAGCGTCGTCAGATCCGGTTGGATGCCTTCGCGCCCTTGGGCTCCGCCGCGCCCGACGCGGAAACCGGTAATTACTTCGTCGAAAATCAGCAGTGCGCCGTGTTGCGTGCAGAGGTCCCGCAAGCGCTGCAAGTATCCCTCGCGTGGCATCACCAGCCCCATGTTGGCGGGATATGGCTCGACGATCACGCAGGCAACCGCTTCGGGATTCTCGGCGAATGCACGCTCGACTGCGGCGAGGTCGTTGAACGGAAGCACGATGGTATCTCGCGCCGTGCCTTCGGTAACGCCGGGCGAATCGGGCGTGCCGTGCGTGAGCGCTCCGGATCCGGCTGCGATCAAAAACGAATCGCCGTGACCGTGATAGCACCCGGCGAACTTCACGATTTTCGAGCGCCGCGTAAAGCCGCGTGCGAGCCGCACCGCCGAGATCGTCGCTTCGGTACCGCTAGAGACGAACCGAATTCGTGCGATCGACGGAACCATCGAAATTACCAGCTCGGCGAGTTCGCTCTCCAACTCGGTCGGCGTCCCGAACGACGTCCCGCGCATGGCGGTCGCGGCGATGGCTCGCGTTACCGCGGGATGCGCGTGTCCGAGAATGAGCGCACCCCACGACATCACGTAATCCACGTATTCGTGCCCGTCGAGATCGTAGATCATCGCGCCGGAACCGCTCTTCATGAAGACGGGCGAAAGCCCTACCGCGCCGAGCGCGCGGACCGGCGAGTTAACGCCTCCGGCGATCACGCGGCGCGAACGAGCGAAAGCGGCAATCGAACGCTCAAGCTTCACGCGGTGGCTCCTCCTTCGAGATCGGCTTCCCGATTGACGTTGTAAAAATAGAACTTATCGAGCGGAACGAAGCGCGCGGCGACGCGCGCGACGAGCTCCCGCATGGCACTACGCCCACCGCGCAACAGTGTGGAGGCTTCGCGAAGGACCGCGCGGCGGTCGTAAAGGGCGGCCAGCGGTTCGATGCGGCCGTCGTGCTGCGGGATGACGGCCTCGTCGCCCTCACGCTGCGCAAAGGCGAGTACGTTTAAAACGTCGGCGTCGAAGTGCGGCATGTCGGCGGCAACCGCAAAGATCCAGGGGGACGCGATCAGCGTACAAGCCGAATGCAGGGCTGCAAGCGGGCCGCCTCCCGGCCGGCGGTCTATCAGCAACGGCGAGTCGATCGCCGCGTCGATCGCCGCCGGAAACGAGCCTTTGGC
>DATAPM010000284.1:0-8742 GCA_036265225.1 Vulcanimicrobiaceae bacterium | reverse complement strand
GCACTTCCGGCTCGTGCCCAAGCAGCAGGGCAACGTTCAAAGCATCGACGCGGTGGTCGACGACAAGAGCGCCACCCTAACCTCGATGCGCTGGAACTATGCCCAGGGTGCGTACGCCGAAGTCCACAATCGCTATCAGAGCATTGACGGCAACCAAGTTGTCGCGTCGCAGAGCGGACACGTCGAAGAACCGGGATATACGGGCGACATTACCTCGACGGTAGACGACTATAAGATCAACGCGCAGCTGCCGGCCGGAGTCTTCTCGCAATGAACCTCTCGCTGATCGACGGTTTCAACCGGCCGATCACGTACTTGCGCGTCTCGGTGACCGATAAATGCAACCTGCGCTGCGTTTATTGCATGCCCGAGACCGGGCTGCCGTGGCTGCGCCGCGAGGAGATCCTCAGCTACGAAGAAATCGCGCAAATCGTCACCGCCGCGGCGTCTGTCGGCGTGCGCAGCATTCGGCTGACCGGCGGCGAGCCGCTGGTTCGCCGAGATCTCGCGCGGCTCGTGCGAGCGATTGCCGCGGTGCCGGGAATCGAGGACATCGCGCTCTCGACTAACGGGCTGCTGCTCGAAGCACAGCTCGACGATCTGGTTGCAGCCGGTCTGAAGCGGGTCAATCTCTCACTCGATACGCTGCGCGCCGATCGCTTCGAGCTCATCGCGCGGCGTCCCGGACTAGATGCGGTTCTGCGCGGAATGGACGCGGCGCTGCGCGCGGGCCTCGTGCCGCTCAAGCTCAACTGTGTCGTCATGCGCGGCCGCAACGACGACGAGGTGCGCGACTTTGCCGCGCTGACCCGCGATCGCGCCATCTACGTGCGCTTCATCGAGGTGATGCCGGTTCACGAAAATCTGGGAATGCAGCGCGACGAGTACGTTTCATCCGACGAGATACTCGAGCGCATCGGCGCCGGCAGCGAGCTACGCCCGGTCGTCGGACCGGGCGGGAACGGGCCGGCCCGGTACTTCGAGTTCCCCCGCGCCGCGGGCGCCGTCGGGGTCATCAGTCCGCTCTCCCACGACTACTGCGAGCGCTGCAACCGGGTGCGCTTGACCGCCGACGGCCGCCTGCGCCTATGCCTCTTCGGCGACCACGACCTCGACCTGCGCTCCCCCTTGCGAGCCGGCGGTAGCACCGAGAAGCTGGCCGGCCTGCTCCATTCGGCGATGTTGATTAAGCCGGAACGGCACCACTTGCGGCTCGGCGAGACGGCCTCCCGCATGCGGGCCTTCTCCGAGATTGGCGGCTAGGGGTCACGGGCGTGCGGCGCGGCGCGTTCCTTGTAGTAATGGGAGGCTTTGGCCGGTGACCTTGCAGGCGGAGTCGTTTACTCTGGACGCGGCAACGCGAGCCCAGGCGCGAGTCGACACGATGGTGCGTGAGTATCAGACCAAGCTCGCGCGCTATCTCCGTCGCATGCTCAACGATGCCGAAGCCGCTCTCGACCTGACGCAGGACGTCTTTCTCTCGGCCTACCGCATGCTGCGCAGCGACCCAGACCGCGAACTCACCGCGGGGTGGCTCTATCGCGCTGCCACCAATGCGGCGATCTCACAGCTGCGACGCCGCAAACTGCTGCGGATGCTGCCGCTCGACCGGGAGCTCGATACCGCGGCCTGGCGCGTGGACGAGCGGAGCAATGCCTCGCTCGACCTGCAAAGCGCGTTGGCTAAACTGCGTCCGGAACAGTCGGCCGCGCTGCTGCTGACGAGCTATGCCGGGTACTCCTCGGCGGAGGCCGCAGCGATGTTGGGAACGACGCCCGATGCGGTACGCCAACGAGTCTGCCGAGCGATGCGCGTCTTGCGCGGCATCATGAACGAGGAGCACGATCGATGAACTTTGGGGTGCACTGCGGACAAGCCGAGACGCTGGCCGGCGCAATCGCGCTGGGAGAAGCGAACGAGGCGGAGCGCAAAGAGTATCGCGCGCACGTCGCGTCGTGTCCGAGCTGTCTGACCGCAAACGGTGGCGAGCGCGAGATCGAGCGCGTGATGGCGTTAGCCGCCACGGCACGCGACGAGGAGCGCTGGGAACCGGCGACGCGGAGCGCGGCGATGCGCCGTTCGCAACCCGTGGGCGTGCTGCGCTGGGGCGCCGTGGCGGCGACCGCCGCGGCATTCGCTTTTGCGATCTTCAATCCGCAGCCGCATCCGGCCGTCTCGCATCGCGCCGCCAAGGGCGCCGACGCCGTGGCCGCGCTTACGACGCAGACCGTACCGCGACGCGAGCAGCAGGCGGAATCGCTCGTTTTTGAAACTTCCCCGGCCCATCAGCCGGCGCTCTTCGCACTGAGCACTGACCGGAGCGGGAAGCCCACGTCTTGCCGCATCGTGCGTACTTCGGGATTTCGCAGCCTCGACGCCGCCGTCTGCCGCGCGGCACTGCAAACGCAAACGCCGAACCGATAGCGACGTGCGGGGGAAGCCCGCGAGCCAACCGGAATCGGGCCTGTCATGGCGGACGGGCCCTTCATTTATCGTTTCGCGAAAGACCTGCGTCTCGACGATCACGCGGGCTTAGCCGCCGCGGCTTCGCGCGGGACGGTGCTGCCGATGCTCGCGATCGATTCTGCCTTGCGCGCCCGTTTGGAGGCGTCGCCGCGGCGAGCGGCCTTTTTTTGTGCGGCCGTTGCCGCGCTCGACGCCGAGCTGCGCGAACGCGGAACGCGCCTCGTCGTCGCGCGTGCCGAAACCGGCGATGCAGTACGAGCCCTGGCGCGCGCTAACCGCGCGGCCGGCGTTGCCTGGGGCGCTTCGTACGATCGCGCGGGAATTCAGCGCGACCGCCAGCTGCAGTCAGAACTCGAAGAAGGCGGCTTGGCCGCAGTCATCGTTCACGACGCACCGGCGATCGGTCCGGAAGAGACGGCCGAAGCGCGCAGCGGCGGCGGCCCGGCATACCGGGCGTTTGCGCCGTATTTCGACGCTTGGTGGAAACTCCCGATCGCGTCGCACGAACAACCGCTGTTACTGCGCTTCGCCTCTTCCGATGATGCGGTCGAGGATCTGCCGCAGCCGCAGGAGTTCGGCACGAGCGCAAGCCCCGCTGACGCCGGCGCGTCCGCCGCGCGAGATCTTCTCGAAACCTTTTTACGCGAGGGGGCGCTGACGTACGCTCTCGCTGCTACCGCGCCCGCAGGCGATCGGACCTCGCATCTCGCGGCGCACCTCAGCTTCGGAACGATTGCCGCGCGAACCGTTGCGCGTCGCGTTCGCGAGCGCCTGACCGATCCGTTCGTGCTGGGCGAGGAGCGGCACTCGCTGCGGCTATTCTTGCGCGCGCTGGCGCACCGCGACTTCTTTTTGCAGCTCTCCTGGTTCTATCCGTGGACGCACGACGAGCCGCTACAGGAAAAGATGCACGGCTTTACGTGGCAGCGCGCCCATCCGGCTTTGGATGCGTGGCGCGCGGGAAAGACCGGCTTTCCTTTGGTGGATGCGGGGATTCGGCAACTGCACGCGACGGGATGGATGCATCCCCACGTGCGCGCCGTCGCCGCGTCGTTGCTCTGCTTCGACTTGGGCGTTGACTGGCGCATCGGACGCGATGAGTGGGACAGCCGGTTAATCGAAGACGACGTGGCGTTGGGGACCGGAAACTGGCAGTGGATCGCCGGCATCGGCGCCGACATGGCGCAGTACCCTCGCATCTACAACCCGGAGCGCCAACGCCGCCGCTTCGATCCCGACGGCGCCTACGTGCGCCGCTGGGTCGACGAGCTTCGCGACCTTCCGCTCGAGACATGGTATGGCCGCGAGGCCCAGCAGTCGCAACTGCGTTTAGGGCTCTTCGCGGCCGATAGTTATCCCAAGCCGGTCGTGGAGCACGCCTCGGCGGCGCGCGCCTTTCTACGGCGCTATCGCGAGTTCGTCTCGCCCTGAGGGAAGCGGTCGTCGAGCCAGCTGCTGATGATCGGAATGCGCACGTCGTCGCCGTTCCACGTCTTGATGCCGTAGTACACGCTGGCAACCAGGAAGAGCGGTGCGAGGAACGGGACGAGAACGAGCGCGGAAAATCCCAGGAACGGAATCTGCGCGAGCAGCGAGAGAAGTCCCCAGAACCCGAAGAAGCCGACGTTAAAGCCCAGCGCCTGTAACGCTTGACGGCGCAGGGTCCGCGACTGCTTGCGATCGAGCAGCGAAATTAGCGCCAACGGCCAAAGCGGATAACCGAGCGCGACGAGCGCCCGGGACTCCACGGGGTCGGGCATCGTCGCCACCGTCGCTTTGCCGCGCACGCTCGCCGGAGCCGGTCGCGGGGGCACGGCGCCGGGAATCTGCTGGCGCGTGGCCGTCGCCGCCTCTACTTTTGCGGCAAGGCGGCAGCTTGGGCAGCCGCCGCGCTCGTCGCGGCACGTTGCGCAGATCGACTTACCGCATTCGACGCACGGGGCGACCGACGGGACGTTCGAGTGAAAATAGCAATCCATTGAGTTTACGCCATCCTTTTCCGTGTGCACCAACACGTACCCGAACGCACCCGGGGAGGTTTCATTGCCGGGCGGCCGCAAGTGCAAGTCGCGGATGAGCCGACGCTCCATTCTCCAGCGCCTTGCACGCGAAGCGCGTCCGTACTATCCGCGCCTTGCGGTTGCCATGGGCATGGGCGTCCTGGCCGGCGTGCTCTCGATCGTCCCGCCGCTGGCTTTTCGCATCATCATCAATCAAGTGCTCGTTCCGCAGGGCGGTCGGGCGCCCGATCTGCGCGCGCTCTACCTGTCGCTCATCCTGACGTCGCTGGCGCTGGTGCTGGCGAATGCCGCCATTTACGGACAGACCTACATGACGGCGTGGAGCGGGCAGCACCTGGTGGCGCGCCTGCGGGTCCGGCTCTTCGAGCGGCTGTTGAACCTGCCTCTGGGCGAGTTCGACAAGTGGCGGCCGGGCGAGCTGATCGCGCGCTTCTCGACCGACCTGCAAATTATGATCGACGCGGTGAGCGTCTCGGTGCCGCAACTGGTGGTGGCGCTGGCGACCTTCGTCTCGTCATTTGCCACGATGATCTATCTCGACTGGCTATTGACCATCTCGCTGGTACTCGTGGCGCCGGTCGTGTCGTTCGCCGTTTCCAACTTCCAGCGGCTCATCAGCACGGGCACGCATCGTTCTCAGCAACGCATCGCCGATCTCACCGCTAATCTCTCGGAGATTCTGCAGAGCCAGCGAGTGGTGAAATCGTTCGGCCGCGAGGAGTTTGAAGTCCGTCGTTTCCAGCGGCGCAACGACGACTTCTTCGGCGCCTACATGAAGCTGACGCAGTTCATTCAAACGCAGCCGCTGGTGATCTCGTCCATCATGGTCGCCGCCGTCGTGGCGATCATGTGGCTCTCGGTTCGGGAGGTTTTGGTCGGGAGATTGGACACGGGTAAGGTCTTCATGTATTGGGGGCTGCTCGTCAACCTGATGAACCCGATGAACCGGGTGGCAGCCTTTTTCGGAGACATCAGCAAAGCGCTCGTCGGTGCCGGCCGCGTTTTCGAGATCCTCGACCTTCCGATCGAAGTCGCCGATCCGCCCGGCGCCGTAGCGCTGCCGCTGGTACAGGGGCGCATCGAATACCGCGACGTCACCCTCCGTTATAAGCCCGAACAGCCGCCGGCGTTACGAAACGTCACGGCAACGATCGAAGCGGGAGAGATCGTCGCGCTAGTCGGCCCGTCGGGTGCCGGCAAGACGACGCTGGTGAATCTAGTCCCGCGATTTTACGAACCCCAGGAAGGCGCGTTGCTGGTCGACGGAATCGACGTCTCCCGCGTACGGCTGGCCGACTTGCGCCGCGCGATCGCCATCGTGCCGCAGGACGTGCAGCTCTTCCGCGGCTCGATCATCGAGAACATCCGCTACGGACGGCTCGAGGCTACCGACGATGAAGTCCGGGCCGCCGCGCGCGACGCCAACGTTGACGATTACGTCAGCGCCTTTCCCGACGGCTATGCGACGGAGGTCGGGGAGCGCGGAGTGCGCTTGTCGGGTGGTGAGCGCCAGCGCATCGCCATTGCCCGGGCCGTCTTGCGCGATCCGCGGATCCTCATCTTGGACGAAGCAACCAGTGCGCTCGACAGCCACTCGGAGGCGATGATCGAGCAAGCTCTCGATCGGCTCTTGCCCGGCCGTACGACGCTGATCATCGCGCACCGGCTCTCGACCGTGCGGCGCGCGCATAAGGTGCTCTTCATCGAGGCCGGCCGCGTAGTCGAAATCGGAACCCACGACGAACTGCTGGCTAACGGCGGCGCGTATGCCCGCCTCCACGCGGCGCAGTTCTCTCTCAAAACCCCCTAACGGACGGAAAAGCGGTCAAAAAGTTGCCGGGAATCAACAATCTGAAGGCGAAGAAGCGGGACCGTTTGGGGTCGTCCGGGCTTCGAAGTTGCCGCTTTGAGCGATAGGTGCCCCGCGATTTGCCTCCTCCCACAAAGGCCTCCAGAAAGGAACTTCACTTGAACCAGGGATTCACCGTGTGGCTTACGGGCCTGTCCGGTGCCGGAAAGAGCACGATTGCCGAACGCCTGGCGCCGGAACTGAGCGCCCGCGGCTGCAGCGTCGAAGTGCTCGACGGCGACGAGGTCCGCACCCATCTCTCCAAGGGGCTCGGTTTTAGCCGCGAGGACCGCGACATCAATATCGGGCGCATTTCCTTCGTCGCATCGCTGCTCGTGCGTCATGGTGCCGCCGTGATCACTGCAGCCATTTCGCCGTACGCGCAGGCGCGCAGCGAGGCCCGCGACCGCATCGGCAAAACGCACTTCGTGGAGGTCTTCGTTCGCTGCTCGCTCGACGAACTCGTACGCCGCGACGTCAAGGGGCTCTACAAAAAAGCGATCTCCGGCGAGCTCGCGCATTTCACCGGCGTCTCCGATCCGTACGAAGCGCCGGAACATCCCGACGTCATCGTTGACAGCGAGACGGAGACGGTCGAGCAAAGCGTTTCGAAGATTCTCGGCGAGCTCTCCAAGCGCGGATTCCTTTCGGCAGACGCCAAGGCGGCGTTATGATCGCACCACACGGCGGAGAACTGATCAATCGGACCGTCGATTCCCCCGAGGCCGAGCGCGCGCTGCGCGAGTCGGCTAAGGAGCTTCGCCGGCTCACCCTCACGGGGCGCGAACTCAACGACTTGGCGCTCATTGCCATCGGCGCATGCAGTCCGCTCATCGGCTTCATGACGCGCAAGGACTACGAGTCGGTCGTGCCCACGATGCGCCTGGCCAACGGCCTACCGTGGAGTATCCCGGTAGTCCTCGCGGTGGATCGCGAAGAAGCTCCGGTGGTCGGCAGTAAGGCGGCGCTCTACGACGGCGACGGCGAACTGCGCGGCATCATCGAAGTCGAAGACGTCTTCGAGTACGACAAGGCGCACGAAGCGCGCAACGTCTATCGCACCGAAGATCAAAAGCACCCCGGCGTCGCGGCACTGTACGAGCGCAAGGACGTCCTCATCGGCGGCCCCGTTTGGGTGCTGCCGCAGAAGAGCAACCCCGAAAGCCTAACGCCGGCCGAGACTCGCGCCGAGTTCGAACGACGCGGCTGGAAGACGATCGTCGGCTTCCAAACGCGCAACCCGGTGCACCGCGCGCACGAGTACATTCAGAAGTGCGCGCTAGAAACCGTCGACGGACTTCTGCTCCACCCGCTGGTCGGAGAGACGAAGAGCGACGACATTCCGGCCGATGTGCGCATGCGCTGTTATCGCGCGCTGCTGGATAACTACTATCCGGCCGATCGCGTACAGCTGAGTACGCTGCCGGCCGCGATGCGTTACGCCGGACCGCGCGAAGCGATCTTCCACGCGATGATTCGCAAGAACTACGGCTGTACGCACTTCATCGTAGGCCGCGATCACGCCGGCGTCGGCAGCTATTACGGAACGTACGACGCGCAGAAGCTCTTCGATGAGTTCACCGCCGAAGAGCTCGGCATTACGCCCCTGAAGTTCGAGAACAGCTTCTACTGCCGGCGTTGTCAGGCGATGGCCTCGCAGAAGACCTGTAACCACGATCCCGAGAACCACGTGACGCTGAGCGGCACGCAGGTTCGCGAGATGCTGCGGGCGGGACAGCTCCCGCCGCCGGAGTTCTCGCGCCCGGAAGTGGCGCAGATCCTCATCGAGGCATCGCGGGAGAAGGCTTCGGCCTAAGCGCGAAGCCGCAGAAAGCGAGAAGGCTTGACGTAAGTCAAGCCTTCTCTTTGTTCGGCGACGGTGACTATGCGGCGGTGCCGCTGGGCGGCGTCCTTCGCTGGTGCAGCGCGAAGCGATTGCCTTCCGGGTCGCTGGCGAAACACGTTATGCAAGCGGGGAACTCGAACACCTCGCTCACCTCGACGCCGCTTGCTTGAAGTTTTTCGCGCATCGCCGGCAAGTCGTCGACTTCGAAAGCGGCACCCGTAGAGGAGCCGGGTTGAAAGCCAAGCCCCTCGCCGTTCCCGATGCCGAAGGTTGCGTTTCCGACATTGAACTCGATCCAGTGATCGCCGAACTCGTCGCCGGGTTTGAGCCCGAGCGTCTCGGTGTAAAAGGTCCGTGCTCGCGGCACGTCACGCACGGAGTAGGCGAAGAATGCGATCTCTTTAACCATCGGAGAGTCCTCCAGTCTGCGCCAAATTGCGTGCGGAGGCAGATGAAGCCTCCCGAACGAAAAGGGGTGCGCGAACTCAAAGACTGGCCAAGGAGGGCGTCGATGCTCGTACTTAGTCGCAAGGCCAATCAGTCGATTATGATCGGCAGCG